>WQRL01000020.1 GCA_009786775.1 Oscillospiraceae bacterium | reverse complement strand
TGAATCAGAACCCGCAGATGCGCCGAATCTCTCGGAGCTTCCGGAAGGCCCATGCTCTTTGGGCGAAGATTATAGCAGCAATAGCGGCCATGCCTCCGATGCCGCCGACACCCCTGATGCCCTCGGTGCTCAGTCTGCGCAAGCCCCGAATTTTCTTCCGCCGGAGGTATATCCTCTGGTATTTAACACCGAGTTTAGCGAAATGAGCGCCTCACGCGTGTTTGCGCCCAATTTTTCTTATGAACTAACCGCCGAACAGTTCTCCGCAGTATTTCCTTCACTTGAAACCCATTTCACGGCAACTGTTTTATACTGGCTTGAAACAGAACGTATTCTGTACTGGCTTGAGCCTGTAACCGAAGTTATTAGCCTAGTACCACCTGAGCCGAAGATAGACCAAGTGGAAGTTGCAGCATTTGATTCCGAAGGGCGTACGCAGATTAGGCTAGGAGAAGGCCAAGCCGCAGATTCTTTCATAACCCTTATCGGAGAGCCTCAAATCTCGTATGTGCACGAGATTGCAGTAACAGCCACGCTGGGCAACGGATATTTTGTTATTGACGATGAAATTGCCCACGCCTATTTTGCACGGGTGGATTTTGTGCTGGGTAACATAGCTTACAGTGTAAGTTATCACAATGTCGGTGAAGAGGCGGTAAAGCTGCGCCTCACAGAGCTTGTTAATCAGCTTATTATCGGAGGGGCGGCGAACTGGGATGTGTTGGCAGACCCGATTATACCTCACCTGCGCGAGGAGAGGCTGCCTCTTAATGAAGCGCGAAATGACCCCGATTTCGGTGCGTTTTTGCCCGCTAGCATTCCTGGAGGATTTGTGTTTGAACATGCACGGCGGTCGCTGAACCAAAACACCGACAGCCTAACCGCCTTTTGGAATGGAGCTCACCCTAGTTTTGACAGCATCCGCTGGGTGGTGAAAACGCCTCAAAGTGAGGATTTGGCACGGGTGGTTTCCGTAAACGACCGCTATAAATATGATGTATCACTCTACCCCGTTCCGTGGGCGGACTCTGTGCCAATTGAAATTCACTATTATTTCCAATCTCCGGTGTTTTTGGCAGAGGAATTTACATCCGATATCATAAGCGCAAGAACCCGCTGGACAGACGGCGACGAGGGTATCCCGGGCTGGCACACATCTCAATTTGGGGTGCTATTTGACGGCATCCTTGTAGTGGTCAGCATGAGAGGCCTATCGCCTGAGCAAATCTGGGAAATGTGGCCATAGATAAATTATAGACAGGTGCAGACCCTCGCTTAAAGGTCTGCACTTGCCATAATTTGAGATTGAAGGTTTAATTGCTCAATTGTTATGGTCTGTGTTATAATTTTGCTCAGCGTCATAGCGGTGTTATAGGTTAAGGATTGGGGGAGAAAATGAGCATATCAATAGGGTATTTACAAAAATACATAAAAGCCAAAGACCACAATCCACAATTAAAAGATGCATATTTCATGAAACTCACCGAAGAAGTCGGAGAGCTGTCACGAGCCATGCGCAAAAATCTGCGCCCGCAAAGCGAGGGCGGCATCAAGGAAACTATTGATGAAGAACTATGGGATGTGATTTACTATGCCATAGCCTTGGCCAATTGTTATGAAATTGATTTGGAAGAGGTTATCCCCTTAAAGGAAAATCTAAACAACGAGAAGTATGGCAACGATACAGAGTTCGGACGGAGCGACCTGTAAGTGCATTAATGCGTTTTGTAGAGATGATTTATGCCTCTACGATGATAAGGGCATTGCCAAGCATGCGTGCAATTTCAAAATCTGTACCCATATGCAAGCCGCCCACGCGGCCAATGGCTTGCATGTGGGTGGTCTTGTCTACTAAGAACTGGCTAACCAATTAAATCCCTTATAATTTCTCCGGCCATAATGATTCCTGCGACAGGCGGAACAAAGGCCACGCTGCCGGGAATTGCGCGGCGTTTTTCGCAGTGTTTGGAACTATCGGGCCCGCAGATGCAGTTGTGTTTGCAACTAAACCTCTCATCGTCTGAGGGCACAAGGGGCTGTTCTTTTGAATAAACAACTTTGAGCTTCTTAACCCTTCTGGCTTTTAGCTCCCTCCGCATCACTTTGGCCAGCGGGCACACGCTTGTCTTATAAATGTCGGTGACTTCAAGTTGTGTCGGGTCAAGTTTGTTGCCGGTCCCCATGCAGCTTATTATCGGTACACCCGCTGCCAGAGCGCCCTCGACTAGCAACAGCTTAGCGGTTACAGTATCCACGGCATCCAAGATATAATCATATTTGGACAAATCTACATCAGGGGCAGTATCCTTGCCGTAAAAGCAGTGAATGCCGTGAACGTCAGCCAAAGGGTTTATATCTTTTATCCTCTCGGCCATTACATCTATTTTATCCCGCCCGAGCGTTTTGTGGGTGGCAATTACTTGTCGGTTAATGTTAGTCAGGCAGACAGTGTCGTCATCGCACAGTGCAAACTTGCCTACTCCTGTCCTTGCAAGCGCCTCTGCCGCAGCACCTCCCACGCCGCCGATGCCGAAAATAGCGACGGATGAGCCTGCAAGCTTATCCATGGCCTCCTTGCCTAAAATCATTTCTGTTCTGGAAAACTGATCCATTTTGTACCTCTGCTTTTTGATTGCTTAACTGCGCTGGTTGCCTTAATCGCTTTATTGCGCAGTATTTGCCGACATTGTAACACATTTTGCGGCTTTAGAAATGACATTTCTAAAAAGAATTAATGGTGAAAAATATTATAGGGCAGGATACTGCTACAGTTCACCCATATCTAAAACCATCCGTCAAACCCGTGCAAGTGCTCTGTGAAAAAGTGAAACGGCCTCCGTCAGTCACGTCTACCCTGGCAGAAACTTGATATCATAGGCAAAATTTGTGTTCCAGGACTGCGGCCGCTCCACTTTCCCACAGAGCACCTGCCCGTGTTCGACTGGCCTGTGTATTGCAATGGGACGAACAGTTATAAGAAATTTATGTTTTGTGTTGATTATGCCGAAGAATGCAGTATAATTAAACGAGAGTAAACTTGGCACGGAAGTTGTAAAGGGTATATAACCTTGTAGACCTTGCCGAAGCCCGCTATAAAAGAAGCGCTGACCCATCTGAAATCAGCACTTGCTTGTATTAATAACATTTTAAGGAGACAGATATGAAATTCAAACATGTACACACGAATCTAAACGTCCTAAATTTGGAAAAATCTCTGGAATTTTACAAGAAAGCACTGGGCTTGGAACTTGTCAGAGAAATGAAAGCTGATGACGGCAGCTTTATACTGGCCTTCATTTCCGATGGTACAGATTCAAACCAAATTGAACTGACTTGGATGAGAGACCGCAAAGACCCATACGATCTCGGCGATAACGAAATTCACCTAGCATTTGTCGCAGACGATTATGATGCCGCATATGCACTTCACAAAGAAATGGGCTGCATCTGCTATGAGAACACCTCTATGGGCCTATACTTCATAGAAGACCCCGACGGCTACTGGCTGGAAGTCTTGCCGGCGAAATAATGGCCGGTGTGGTGCAGGGGCGATATATCGACGGCTACTTTACACTTGATTCAGCTGAAACACCAGGACAACCTTTTCCAAAAGTTCATTTATCAGAGCAGCCGGTCACAGGTTTAGGTTAATCTTGTAATATCGCCTTTTGCTGGAATCCCATTTACCATTTTTCTTGCCCCTTTGGTTCGCCCAAGGGGGCAAGTTCTGTTTGAAAGCGGCCGCCCTCATAGTCCTTAAAAAGATATTCCAATGTTCCTTGCTTCGGTGTAGGAGCTTTAGTTAAAATAATCCTCTTATCATCGTCTACCTCAAAGAACAGCTTGTCGTTAAGGTCTACTTGGGCCTTTCTCAAAATCTTCACAGGCACACGAATAACCGTGCTGTTGCCCTCTAGAGATACAACAGTTGCTTCTTGCATATCATCAGCCCTTTCGATTGTCGTATTTAACCTCCTTGACTTGTCGAACGGATACATGTTTTCGCCGTGAATCTGGTCTATATTTCCTCTTATTTGTGCCGCCACATCTTCGGGGTTGTAGTGAATTGTGATGGAATAGCCGCTTTCTTTTATGCGCTTAGCGTAAGGATTTTTCTTCGCTTTGGCAAATCCTTATTGGTCAATTCTGGAATATCAGTCAAATCAACGGGTATATTGTTTATGCTCATAATCAATCCCCTTAAAACAAATCGGAGTGCGTTCCTGTTCGGGTTAGATGTAAAATAAGTTCATCGCCATCTATTTCATAAATCAATAGCCAATCGGGGGTTATGTGGCACTCTCTGCAGCCTTTGTAATTGCCTTTCAATGGGTGGTCGAGATATTTTTCACTTAAGACTTTCCCTGCGGCAAGTATAGTCACAACATCATCTAAAAGGCTGATATTATACCCTCTCTTGATTGCAAGCCTCAAATCCTTTTTGAATTTGGTAGAAGCCGCAATTTTATACATCAGCTTCCACCTCGCTCAAAAGTTCGCTAAAGTTGTTGTACAGGCGTTTATTCGGGTCTTTTTTCATTGCCTGTATTTCCTCAATGGCGGCTATTGTTTCGGAATTGGGAATATCTTTTGAAATCTCAAAGGGTATTCTCTGCCGCCGAACAACAGTTTTCGCAAATACAGTAAACGCCGCTGTCATTGACAAGCCTAAGTCGCTGCAAGTGTCGTCAAAGTCACGCTTCAATTCTTCGTCCATTCGTATATTGATACTTGTTTGAGCCATAAAAAGCACTTCCTTTCTGCTCGTAGCATAACCATTATACTATGAGTGTATTTACGCTGTCAACAAATGTGTGTGCACTTTTTGTGATTTTTGAGTGGGGTCATAAAGAAGTTTGCGTTCCTGCTGTTTTGCGGTGTAACTGCAAAATAAGCGAATAGCCGCCCTGCGGCGGCATAGCTTGATTTTCTTTTTTATTGCTTGTTCCCATCATCATCTTCTTTCACTTGTAAGGACAGCGCAAGGAGTTTGAAAAACGAATGACAGCCCCATCTCAAAATCAGTAAGCATCAAAAACGGAGTCAAAATGGAGTTGAAACCAAAAACTAAGCCCCGAAAACCCTGTAATCATCAGGCTTTCGGGGCTTCTTATGTCTACTCCCACTCCACCGTTCCTGGGGGTTTGCCTGTGATGTCATAGACTACTCTGGTGACGGCTTCGACTTCAGCGCAAATGCGCTCGGCGGACTGGCCCAGCACCTCATAAGGCACTTTGACAAACTCGGCTGTCATAAAGTCGGACGTGGAAACCGCCCGCAGGGCGATGACGTAGCCGTAAGCCCGCTTCTCGTTTTTTATTCCCACAGCCTTAAGTCCTGTCATCACTGCGAAGTATTGATTTGCGCCAATCTCGGCGGATTCAATTTCAGCACGGAAAATTGCATCTGCGTCGCGCAAGATATCTAGTTTTTCCTTTGTGACCTCGCCGATGCAGCGGACTGCGAGACCCGGGCCTGGGAAGGGCTGGCGTTCAGTCAGAGCCGCAGGCAACCCAAGCAGACGCCCGAGTTCCCGCACTTCTGGTTTATACAGGCCGCGCAGCGGTTCAACGAGCTCCTTAAAGCCGATGTCGGCGGGCAGGCCGCCTACATTGTGGTGGCTCTTGATAACTGCTGCGCCATCGACGCCGGACTCTACCACGTCAGGATATATTGTGCCTTGAGCGAGAAACTCAACGCCGCTCAGTTTGCGGGCTTCCTCTTCAAATACCCTTATGAACTCTTCTCCGACGATTTTACGCTTTGCTTCAGGCTCTGTGATGCCTGCCAGTTTACCCAAAAAGCGGGTTTCTGCATTTACACGCACGAAGTTTAAGTCGCGGCCGGCAAAAGCGGCCTCTACCTCATCACCTTCGCTTTTGCGCATGAGTCCGTGATCAACGAAGATGCAATGGAGTTTGCCGGGGATAGCCTTTGCCAGAAGCGCTGCGCAGACAGATGAATCCACGCCGCCCGAAAGGCCAAGCAGCACCTGCCCGTCGCCGACTTGCTTCTGGATAGCCTCAATGACCTTTTCCTCGTAGACGCGGATATCTAAAGAACCCTCTGTCCTTAGTGCTTCATAATTATTACCCATCAAACCGACCTCCAAATTAATTTGAAAATATTTTATCAACAATTTATCAGAAAGTATACAGCAAAGTAAAAAAGGCTGGAAAGTTTGCCAAAAGAGCCAAAAACGCTGATGTTCTCACAAAATTTTTCAAAAATATGACAGTTACAAGCCAGTCGGACACGGGCGGGTGCTCTGTGGGAAAGTTAAGCGGCCGCAGTCCTGGAACACAAATTTTGCCAAGGATACCAAGCATCCGCTAGAGTAGACGTGACTGACGAAGGCCGTTTCACTTTTCCGCAGAGCACCTGCCCGTGTCCGACGGACGGTTTGCGGCGATGCGGACAGTGCGGACGGTTTACAGATGCTTTTTGACATGTGTTAATTGCAAACCGCCACGGTATCGAAATAATAAATTTTAATTTAGCCCAAACTATTGACCCCGCAGTGTGTTTGTGCTATAATTGCCTTTACCTGTCGGCAGACGGGTCAATTTTTCGACTGGAAAAATTTATAAACTCCCCATCTGTCAATTTCAAACAGGGAGGCAATGTAGGAGGTGCCGCTATGAGAATCAAAGTAACCCTAAGATGCAACGAATGCAAGCAAAGAAACTACAATACCACGAAAAACAAAAAGAATACACCCGACAGACTCGAAATGAACAAATACTGCCGTTTCTGCCGTAAACACACCGCGCACAGCGAAACGAAATAGCCGGCGAAAGGAAGTGTCGTAGTGTCAGAAGAAAACATTGAAAAAACCGAAAAAAACGAGCAATCGGGCTCGAAGGCTGCTGCACCGGCCCCTAAGAAGAAAGTAAAGGGCAGCAACCGCGTCGGCAGATGGTTCCGCGAAATGCGCAGCGAACTGAAAAAAGTTGTGTGGCCGACACCCAAGCAGGTTGTAAACAATACCATCGTGGCTCTGGTTGTAATGGCAGTTTCTGCCGTTGCCATATGGGGTGTGGACTGGGTAGCTACACAGATATTCCAAGCTATATTGACGCTTGGCGGCGTAGGGTAGCACCATGTCTGAAGAAGCAAGATGGTATGTGGTTCACACATATTCAGGGTACGAAAATGCGGTAGCGGCGACAATTGAGAAAGCCGCCGAAAACCGCAAGATGCAAGACCAAATTCTCGAAGTCAGAATACCGACAGAAACAGTCACAGAAGTTCATGACTCACAGACCAAGACCATTGAGCGCAAAATTTTTCCCGGTTATGTTCTAATCAAGATGATGATGAACGACGTCAGTTGGCACTTGGTGCGCAATGTGCGCGGTGTTACCGGCTTTGTCGGCTCCGCTAACAAAGCGGTACCGCTGACAGAGGACGAGATACTCGGGCTTGGTATTGAAAGACATGAAGTTGTTGTTGGATTTGACGTCGGCAGCACTGTCAAGGTAATTGATGGGCCGCTTGACGGATTTCTTGGAACTGTTGAAGAAATCGAATTTGACAAGAGCAGGGTGCGCGTCATAGTATCCATGTTCGGCCGTGAAACCCCGGTCGACTTAGACTTCGACCAAATAGAAGCAGAATAGCATTTACCCGCAGATGTTTTGCGGATAGTGGGAGGGGCGCTGGCTCCGACACACACCACATTTATTTTAGGAGGTGCACGTAAGTGGCACAAAAGGTAGCAGGAGTAATTAGACTTCAAATTCCCGCCGGCAAAGCGACACCGGCCCCGCCTGTAGGACCGGCTCTCGGCCAGCACGGCGTAAACATTGGACAATTTACTAAAGATTTTAATGACCGCACTAAGAATGATGAGGGAATGATAATCCCTGTGGTAATCACGGTTTATGCAGACCGCAGTTTCTCATTCATAACAAAGACCCCGCCGGTTCCTGTACTGCTCAAGAAGGCATGCAAAATCGATAAGGCTTCCGGCGTTCCTCACAAAGAGAAAGTTGCCTCTATTTCACAAGATGAAGTCCGCAAAATCGCTGAGATCAAAATGCCCGACCTCAACGCAAGCAGCATTGAATCCGCAATGAGCATGGTTGCGGGAACAGCTCGCAGCATGGGCATAACAGTGGAGGGCTAAGGATATGTTTAGAGGAAAAAATTATAAAGAGAGCGCAAAGCTCGTAGACAGAAGCAATTTATACGACCCTGCAGAAGCATTTGATCTTGTTATCAAAGCATCCAAGGCGAAGTTTGACGAAACAGTAGAACTTCACATCAAGCTGGGCGTTGACTCCCGCCATGCAGACCAGCAGGTCCGCGGTGCAATCGTACTTCCGCACGGTACAGGCAAAACCCGCAAAGTTCTCGTGTTCTGTAAAGAAGAGAGAGTTCAAGAAGCCATTGATGCAGGTGCTGATTTCGCAGGCGGACAAGACATGGTAGACCGTATACAGAAGGAAAACTTCTTCGACTACGACGTAGTGGTTGCTACACCCGACATGATGGGTACAGTCGGCCGCCTCGGTAAGGTTCTCGGCCCCAAAGGCCTCATGCCCACGCCGAAAGCCGGCACAGTAACGCCAAACATCGCGCAGGCTGTTGAGGAAATCAAGGCTGGTAAGATTGAATACCGCCTCGACAAAACCAACATCATCCACTGCCCGATAGGCAAGGTATCCTTCGGTGTTGACAAACTTGTTGACAACTACACCACACTTCTCGGCGCAGTCAACAAAGCCAAGCCTGCCGCAGCAAAAGGGCAATACATCAAGAGCTGTGTAACAGCCTCGACAATGGGCCCCGGCGTCAAAATCAACGCAGCGAAGCAAGTTTAGATTTAGATATTATTCAATAGGAAAAATTATGGGCTAACCTTTTTAGGGGTGCCCATAATTTTATAATTTCGGCCAAAACGCAGCAAGCACAGTCAGCAGCAAGGCTCAGTCATGAGGGTAAGTTTGCGGCCTTAGATGTGCTTGGTTATTGGTTAAATAAAACCTTGGTATATGAAAAATGTTAAAGGTGGGAAAATCTGTGGAAATGCTTGAAGATTTAAGACGTATAGGGAGGCAACGCGATAAAAGCGCAGCAATTACACTTCTGGTTTGCGGCGTGGTTATGTCTATTTTGGGAGTTGCTGCGGGTAATTATGGCTTTGAAGGAATTGTGCTAATTATAGTTATGATTTCGGTTTTTTTATTTGGAAGCGCTATTGTACGCTTTTATAGAGCGCACAAACAAGACCCTGCAAAATGGGTGCTGGATTTCTGCCACGAATCTGAAGATTATGAGGCTGTGTTGGAGCGCTTGCAGGAAACTTGGCGCAATGGAGCACAGTATTGGTGGGGATGGATTGATAGCGAATATATCTTGATTTTCCGTGACAACGGACAGGTGACTGTTGAAAAGAAAATCATTCCGTTGGATGGGTTTGTTAAAGTTAGCGTGTCTGCCGAGGTGAGCTCTTTGCGTTCAGGGGCGGTAGCAAGAGATTCGTCGTCGGCTACTTTGACGTTTTACACGGCAAGAGATGTGGCTAAGCCGTATGTTTTCGGAAATGTCAGAGATACTGGCTTTGCCGGACCTAATATGGCTGTCGGGATAATTGACTATATCCGAACCGATTGCCCCAATATTGAGATTGCAGATACTGTAAAGATTTTAGACCACAGAAGATGGAGAAAAAAGAATTTCGATATGAGCATAGGTAGGTATGAGTTTCATATCCACAATGGTGAGTGGCCGGACGTAAGTGATTCTATATGAGCTGCTGCTCATTTACAATCAGCTTAAATTCCAGCCCCAGCCGCTCCGCAGCCTTGCGGCACATAATCATTCTGTTGAGGAAAATCTCAAAATAGTCCATAACAGAGCCATACTTAGTATCTACGGTCAGCTTGAGCTTAATCAGTGTGTGCTCCTCGTTAATTTTCAAAACAGACTTCTTGACAGAGTAGTTAACCCTGTCATGTATGTCAAATTGTGTTATGTCATTGTTGCGGACGCGGGTGCGGCGCACATCGGACTTATCAGCCAAAATAAGGGCAGCGGCGACACTGTTTACAGGCACGCCCGTGCCCTCGTCGTGGTTTCCTATGGCCGTGGTGATGGTAGCAATTTCATCAGGGGAACAGCCCATCTGTCCGAGCAGCTGGAAAGCCATCAAAGCACCGGTGTGTGCGTGGTTGCTTCTGTTGACGAGATTTCCTATGTCGTGCAAATAGCCTGAGATTTTGGCTAGTTCCACATCCCTCTCGGGGTAACCCAGTGTTTCAAGGATATAGCCTGCGTCCTCGGCAGTTCTGGTGACATGAGCAAAGCTGTGCTCAGTAAACCCCAGCGCGCACAGTGAGGCGTCGGCGGCGGTTATATAGGTGCTCACAACCGCATTACGTTTTACATCTTCAAATCTTAGCATTTTCTCTTAAATACCTCCTCTATTTTCTTGTTTCCAGGTTCCGGATCTATAGAAAGTGACTCCAGAACCGCTAGTTCGTTTAATGTTCCCTCGCCCGGGAGTACATAAGCCGCACCCACATCGCTGCCGCAGGCGATAGGAATACCCATTTTCGCGGCAGTTTTGAGCATGGCCCTTTGTTCTTTAATTATACGCGAAATCAAGATGCCGTCAAACATTTCTTTGCCTAAGAGATTTCCCGCAGCCACGCCAGTGGGCACCCAGACGGCTCCGGTCTGCTTTATTACCTCAAGTGCATCTAAGTCCATGAAAAAACCATGTTCAATGCTGTCGGCACCAGCCTCAGCGGCGCGCCGTATATTCTCGGCGCCATTTACGTGAACCATGGTCGAAAACCCCTCTC
Source organism: Oscillospiraceae bacterium (assembly GCA_009786775.1). GTDB lineage: Bacteria > Bacillota > Clostridia > Oscillospirales > Oscillospiraceae > WRMH01. The sequence continues at coordinate 1,399 of WQRL01000020.1, read as the reverse complement.
CGTGAGCTATGTTAATTATTTCGCGCAGCTCATCATCAGGCATGGCATGGCCTGTAATACGGCCTTTCTTCTCAAAATCAATCATCCCTGAGGCTGCGAGCTTAATGAAATCTGCGCCGAGGGCTTTAGCTTCGCCCACCAGCCTGCGGTATCCTGCCAAATCTTCATAAGCCCTGCCGAACATGCTGCCGTAGTAGCCTTTTTTGTGGATTAGAAAAGTCGGTGTGCGGTAATCAATTCCGTACTCAGCAGCCACCTGCCTTGCGAAAACCGTAGCACCGTATTTGTCGCCACCGTCGCGGAAGAAAGTTATGCCGTGGTCTGCATTTATCTGAAGATTTTTGCGCACAAAAACCTCGTCTACGCCATTTTGGTGGCGCATAACAGCTTCATTGTAGGAAACTCCATCGAGCATAATATGCCCGTGGCATTCAAAAATCATATTGTTTACTCCTGTGGGATGTGATAAAATTGAAATAGGAAGAAATGGAGGAACCGCCATGTCTGCAAGAGGTCTAACTCATATATATTACGGCAACGGCAAGGGCAAGACTACGGCGGCTCTCGGCCTGGCCATGCGCGCATCCGGATGCGGGAAGAAAGTAGTTATAGTGCAATTTCTGAAAGACTGGAAATGCGGTGAACAGGAATCCCTTGCGCTTTTGCAAAACATTACAGTATTTGGCAACAAAGCCAGCGGCGGCGGATTTGTCAAGGATATGACCGCCGAAGGCAAATTGGCTCTTACGGCAAACCACAACGATAACCTCAAGGCAGCTCGAAACCTGGTGGAACAGGGCGGTTGCGATTTGCTGATTCTCGATGAGGCGATTGATGCATACCAGCTCGGAGTGCTCGATGCAGCTCTTTTCGAGGATATTCTTGAAAATAAGCCTGAGCAGCTGGAACTTATAATAACAGGGCACATGCCCGATGAAAAGCTCCTTGAGCACGCTGACTATGTCACACAGATGCTAAAGCACAAGCACCCTTACGACAAGGGCATCATGGCGCGCCGTGGCATTGAGTTTTGACGAAGAAGCGGAATGTCCGTTGCGCAGCAATCTATATCATAGGCGCAAAACGCAAGTGCTGTATGAGCAGGAAGTTAATCTGTACCGAAATGATATATGTTTTTAATCTTGTATATAATGATTGCGTAGCAATCATTATATCATAAACTTAATGCAAAATGCGGCTGATTTTTCGAAAATTTCCTCAAAAGCTATTGCAAAAGACCTGCAAGTGTGTTACTATTCTTGAGCCACATTTTTTGTGGCAATATGGTGGGTATAGCTCAGTTGGTTAGAGCGCTGGATTGTGGTTCCAGAGGTCGTGGGTTCGAATCCCATTATCCACCCCATATTTAGGGATGTCGCCAAGCGGTAAGGCACCAGAC
>WQRL01000019.1 GCA_009786775.1 Oscillospiraceae bacterium | reverse complement strand
CTTTTTATGCGCTTCTGCTGCTTTTAGTATACCTCACTTTGACGAATTTGTCTGCTTTTTCATACTGTTGATGGTTTTTCCGCAGAGCCTAATTATACTGTTTCGGCTTTGTTTTTGTCAAGGCATCTGCTTTCTTAGCAATATCGAACAAAAAAGCGTCCATATATTTGACAAATCACGTCTAAAAATGATAGTTTGGGCGCAGTAAAATAACAGACTTAATTATAATTGGAGGAAAATCCCGTGCTTAGTATCAAAGACAATTTTTTGGAAACTATGAAAAAAGATGGCAAGCCCGACAGACTTGTTAACATGTGGGAACCGTTTGAGCTAATCCCTGACCCGGTACTAATATATCTGACAGGGCACCGTGCAAGAGGCACGGATTCCCGTGACCGCTGGGGAACTCTTATCACATGGCCGGAAGACCAGCTCTCCGCTATGCCGCATGTCACCGAAGATGAGAAGGTTTTGCCTGACATCACCGAGTGGCGCAAATATATAAAGGTTCCTGATTTGGCAGCAAACTGCTCCGAAGGCTGGGATGTTGCCAACAAAATGCAAGACGAGGTCCGCGCAAAGGGCAAGCTCTCCATGACAATTGCGCCAACCGGCGTGTTTGAACAACTGCACTTCCTCATGGGCTTTGAGGATATGCTTATGAATTTCCTCCTTGAGCCTGATGATATGCTTGAGCTATGCGAAACTATCGGCAATTACCGCGCCGAATACATGAAGCTCATTGTTGAAAATCTTAAACCCGACGTGGTTCTCTCGCACGACGACTGGGGCAGCAAGCAAAACCTATTCGTCAGCCCTGAAATTTGGCGCGAATTCATAAAGCCTCAATATGTCAAAATTTACAAGATTCTCAAAGATGCCGGCGTGCTAATAATGCACCACTCAGACTCAATTTGCGAGCCGATAATCGAGGATATGATCGACATCGGCATAGATATCTGGCAGGGAGCAATTCCCGAAAACGACTTGCTCCGCCTCCAAAAAGAAATCGGCGGGCGCATGGTTATGATGGGCGGACTGGACATGTCTATAATCGATCTGCCCGACGCAAAAGCCGAGCAAGTTACCGCAGAAACTTTGCGTGCCTGTGAAACATATACCCCCGGCGGCAATTTCATAGTTTCCTTCACATATGGCGGCCCGGGCGATGTAATTTTCAAGCACATTGAGCCATTTATGACAGAAACAATAGATAAGTTTAACAAGGACAAATTCGGAGTTTAACTTTTAGGTTGCCCACGACACAGCACCGCTAACCGTGTTGCAACTCACAGACCAGTCGAACACGGGCGGGTGCTCTGGGGAAAAGTGGGGCGGCCGCAGTCCTGGAACACAAATTTCATCTAGGAACCCAAGCCTGCACCAGAGTAGACGTGACTGACGGAGGCCGCCCCACTTTTTCACAGAGCATTTGCCCGTGTCCGGCGGATGGTTTACAGACGGCCGTGCTTTACGTATGGTTTTAGACAGGCGGGAGCCGCAACCTAATAGTTACATATTGGTAAACAATCAAATGAAACACTTGCCACGCAGCCCCTAAGCGTCTATAATAGACGTTTAGGGGCTGCGCCACCGATGCAGGATATGGGACGCGGCTGATATTCGGCTGTGCCAAATTTTCGAAAGGAATTTTCCAAATGCATACATCCAAGGCAACTGTTGTTGCATCCACAGCTTTTGGTAAAATAGCGACACTAATCGGCATCATTCTAATTGCGGCCTCAGTGCCATTTTTATTTATGTTCATTGCCGATATGCACGGGACAGGGGCGCTTGAGGCGTTGTTCTTGTTCATACTCCCGGCGCTTATAGCAGGCATCGTCCTCCTTTGGAAAGGAAGCCAGATTAAGAGCAGAATAAGACGGTTTAAGACCTATGTGTCGCTTATCTCAATGCAGAATATAACATCGCTGGATGAAATCTCTGCAAATACAGGACGCAGTACCGATTTTGTGCGCGCCGACCTCCAAGAGATGATACGAAGGAAGTTCTTTGTAAAAGCGTACATTGATGTGGCCTCCAACAAAATAGTTATACTCTGCGAGGATGGCAGCGTGGCTCAAAACACCGTCAACACCTCCGCTGTGCTGGGGTGCAGCCATTGCGGTGCAAGGAGGACATCCACCAGCAACTACTGCGAATACTGCGGGTCGCTATTGCAGATGTATTAGCACAAAAGTGTCTGCTGCCTGCTTTCCGCAGGCCCGCTAAACAGTTATTTCACATTTAAGAAAAGGGAGAAAATTAATGAAAAAAAGTCTTATCATCGGAGCCGTGCTTGTCGTGCTGGCAGGAATTTTAATCCTGCCGTCACTGAGGATTGTACAGCAGGAACATGTGGCCGTTGTGCGCCGCTTAGGTGTCGCGCATGAGGTTTTATACCCCGGCATTCACATGAGGTTTTGGTTTATAGATGAACTTGAGCGCTTCAATGTTACTATACAGGACTCATCCATGCAGTTTTCAGCACACTCAACAGATGCTCAGAATGTGTTTGGCCAAGTGTCCATACAGTACCGCATAAACATTCAAAACACCATGAATATAATACGCGAGTTCGGCACAATGAGCCAGTTGCAAGCGATGCTCTATCCCGCACTGCTTCAGGAAACGCAGAATGTTTTCGCCATGAAGCCCGCTATGGACTTGGTTCAGCAGAGGGCAAATCTCGGCCCCGAAATCTGGCAGAACCTAACGCCAATTGCAGCACAGTTTCACGTTACAATAACAAATGTAGCCCTTGAGGATATGTCATTTAGTGACGAGTTTGAAAGAGCCATCGACAGGGTGGCCGTCGCCGACCAGGAGCTGCGCCGCTCGGAGCTGGATGCAGCGCGTGACCTTGTCTATGCAAACCGCGACCTTGAAGTTACCAGGATTGCAGGACAAGAGCTGATTCTACAAGCAGAGGCCGAAGCTCAGGCACTTCAAATACTTCAAGACGTCTGGGGCGACCTGACCCCCGCTGTGCGCGAAGTCATGCTCCGCCAACAGGCTATCGACAGATGGGACGGAGTGCTGCCTCGGGTTGTCGGCGAAGGCTTTGACCTGATATTGGGCGATTTGGATTTAGTAGGTGTTGTTGCAACCGAGGAGTAACCGGTAAGAGGCAAAATTTATGCTATTAAAACTATTTATAATAATACTGATTGGCCTTGTTGTCTGCGCTGGGATTGTGTGGGGCATACTGCACCTTGCAGGGCTCCGCACGGCCAAAAGGGCTGCTGCCGACAATGCTCACAGAGAACTCACACCGATAGAGGAAATACGGGGAGATGATGGAGATACTGAGCATTTTGGAGATGGTGTTCTTTCACGGCTTCAGGCAATTGCCGCATACGCTCAGCGGTATGGGCAAGATGAGATTTCCTTGTCGGATATAACGGGCTATGTCCTGCCATTTGCGGAAAAGCTATTTGATTACCACGCCCATTATGCAGAGCATGCGGCCGGCACTGAGAAATCAGGCGGTGATGTTCTAAATGAAGGGGCGGCTTTCCTTGAGTCTGTGCTGGATAAAAAGCTTGAGGCTCTGCACGGACATAAGGCCTTTGACATCGCAACTGACATCGAAGCGCTCCAAAAGCACCGCGCACTTATGGGAGAGTAGCAGTTTATGACATTTCTTCGAAAAATAATCTGGCCTTGTTATGCGGTTTCGCTGTTTTTGTTTCTGGCTGTCGTCTTGTGGGGCATAACAGGAATTTTGGGCGGAGGCGGCCACTCATACAGGATTTTTAGCTTTTACGCACTCATACCCGGTGCGTTATTTGTTATCGGCAGCATTCTGGGATATAAGCGCGCATATCTAAAGTGGGTGTTTCCCGTTTATGGGGGACTCTTGGCACGGCTTACTCTAAGGCTTGCACTGCCCGGTACCGGTGGCTGGTTTCCCCTCATCTCACCTATTTTGCCGTTTTTGTTTGCCGCTGCGGGAATAGTTTTGGGGATAGTTATAGGAAGAATAGTTCAAAAAATCAGTGAGGATGCAAAGCCCGGTCTAAAAAAGGCTTTGAGAGTTGTTATTATTGTGGGCTCTGTTATAGTGCTCATACATGCTGTCCATGCGGTGACTCTCGACCGCAGCATACAGTATAAGGAAGTTACGTTTAGCTCACCTAGAATTTCTCCTCAGCTTAGCGGATACCGCATTGGTTTTATCGCAGATACTCATTTTATATCTGACGAGAAGCTACAGGGCATAGTCGATGAGTTAAACCAAAGGGATCTCGACATGGTAGTTTTGGGCGGTGATTTCTCGACAGATGTTGTACAAATGCGCAGGCATATTGAGATTCTGGCTCAGATTGAGGCGGGGGACGGGTTCTTCGGAGTTGAGGGAAACCACGACACCCACAGGTTATTGTTCTCTGCAATGGAGAGTCAGGGCATGGTACCTCTTTCAAATGAGGGCGTTTTAGTCCGCGAAAATTTCTTTTTGGCGGGTGTTGAGGATTTGTGGAATAGAAACCCCGACATTTCCGTAGCCACAAAGGATGCGGATGCTGACGACTTTGTGCTGCTCATCGCCCACAACCCCGATATAACGATGAAGCAGGACACAACAGGAGTTGATTTGGTGCTCAGCGGGCACACTCACGGCGGGCAAATAACATTTTTCGGCATCTGGGCACCGTACCTAACTCTAAGAAGCACTATAAGCGACTACGGCCAACGCTTCCGCACAGGCTGGGCGGAGTCGGCAGACGGAGTACCTGTGCTGGTGAGCAACGGGGCAGGGGACTATCTCCCCAGAGTATTTGCGCGGCCGCAGGTTATTGTGCTTACGCTGGTTCATTACAGCTAGATTCAAAGGCTGCTGCGGCAGGGCTGCTGAGCCCCCCTGATGCAGAGCCTGTTGTTGCTCAAAAGACACCGCCTATATGCTTACAGCACCCAACTGTTTGAGCGGAGGATTGCAAATGGCACAGCTTAATATTTTCATAAACGTAAAGTCAATAGGTAAGCGCAAGCCTGCGCTGAGTGCCATTGCGTATACGCTTGAGAGCACCCCCGCTAACCTGCGTGAGCTTATATCCGCTATAGCGAAGAAGGAAGCCGAGGCCTACAACGGAAAGAAAAAGGAAGCCATGCTGCTGCCTTATCTGACACAGGAGCAAATTGAGCAGCAGGGCATTGCCGGCAAGGTGGGTTTCGGGCGCATTTATTCAGATAAGAAGGCAGACCCTGCCAAAGCCGTTGAGGTGGCCATCGGGGGTTTTGAGGATGGCCTTTTTCGTGTTATTATAGGGGAGCGAGAGTGCACGCAACTGGACTCCGCCTTGGATTTGAAGGACGGGGATGTGCTGACTTTTATCCGCCTTACATTTCTCGCAGGCGGGCTGTGGTAGCATTGATGGAAATATTTGACTGATTTACAATTGACGGAGATGAGCTATGTTTGAACGTGATGAGAGCCTGAAAAGCAATGAGGCCGTGATAACAAAGTATGCAATTACTGCAAAACTAATGCTTGGCAAGGCTGGCAAGTTTGCGCAGGAGATATGCAGTTATTACAAGGATTATTACCATCCCACCTCATGGGATTATTTGCAAAGCGAGCAGGCGGTTTACAAGCTATATGACGCATATGCGGAGCTTTGCAATATCCGCCCTGAGAAAGTACTCACCTTCGGTGAATTTTGGAACAGTAAGTTTGACAAGGTCATTATCAAATTTTTCGGCAAAGAGGATGCAAGGCTTCTGCGTGAAATAAGCAAACTTTCTATTCACTCGCCATATGCCCATGATATTTACAGACCCTCTTACCGCTCATCTCGCGTATGCGACTACGTGGGAAGCATTTTCAGGACTTTTATCGACTGCATGTTTTTCAACAAATACGAAACCGCCCTCGCTGACATTATGCGCCGCAATGAATATGTGTCATCCCTCTACTGTGCAGGACGCATAGCGGTTGCGCTCCGCGAGGGGGATGAGGAAGTCTCCGAGCTTGTAAGTGAGGCGATTATGGGGGATAACAGCGGTGTTAGGCTTCTTTATCCAGTAATAGCGGGAGTCATAAAGAGCGGCATGCCTGAGCATATAGAGAAACTTGGTAAGCTCATGCTTGCGGCAAAAGGGCAAGAGGGGGTCCGCCAGTCGATTTTGGAACATGCCGACTGCGGCGCAGCGGAGGCGCACGCATATTTTATTAAGCTCATGCTCGACCATAATCTCGCCCGTTTTTCTTCTGCTATAAGAGCCTTTGGAACATGGACAGGGCTTGCACTTGACAATGAAAAGCCCGCAGTTATCAAAAAATGCCTTGAGCTTGCTCATAAGCATTTAAGCGACCCTTCACTGTGCCAGGACGGGCTTGCCTCTGCTGATGCTTTGGAGGTGTATATGGCTCTTTGGGCCTCCACCTGCCGCGACATCCATGTGGGCGTGGAGCACGCAAAGCAGCTATTGCTGACGCCTGAGAAGTACCGCAGGCTTGTAGGATGGTACTACATAAGCAGCACCGCACACGCCCAAACAAAACATCAGACAGCCATGGACTTTATTGATGTGCGCGACAGCGAGGAGCTGGCTTGGATTTGCCTGTGCCTGTACCAAGACAGCCTTGCCAACACAGGACGGTGGCACTATTATGACGAAAAAAGAGACGAACATGCAGCATTCCCTGATTCCGTCTTTCCTGAAAGTGCGGATGACCGCGAGGAGCAATTTGCAAAACTCTGCGGGGTGCTAAAATTCATAGGCAATAAGAAAACTAAATTTGAAGAAAGCGTATTCCCTTGGGCATCTGTGCAACTCGACTCACAGAGCGTAGCTAAGTGCATGGTGGGGCTTGCTGCATATGACCGGAGCGAAAACCTTATTATAGAGTTTGCAAAATATTTGCCGCAGGTGAGCGCAGATATCCGCTACTCATTTTATTTAAGTCTTCTCGACCCCCGAACACCTAAACAGTGGAATTTGCTCCTTGAAGGACTCTTTGATAAGAGCGTGGACATCAAGAGAGAGGTCGTAAACAAGTTAGGGAAGTCCGAGCTAAAACCAGCCGATATCGGATACTTGACAGATGCCCTCACCACAACAAGTTCCGCATTGCGCAAAGCTATTATGACGCTCTTGGAAAAACAGCCTGAGGCACTAATTATTCCTGCAATAAGTGAGCTTCTTGCATCCTCAAAGGATAAGCAAGTTCTAGCAGGGGCTGAACTTCTGGATGTTTTTAGTCAGGAAAACCCCGAACTTACGTTGAAGTTCGAGGAAATGTTAACCAAACTGCACAACCGCGCCAAACTTTCAAAGGATTTGGAGGTTATTTTAGCCCGCATTAGCAAAGATGAAGAAAACGATGAGTTTACTGCTGAAAATGGATTCGGCCTGTTTAACCCTGCCTCGGCAGATTTTGACAAAACTATGTGGGCGGCTAAACGCAGCAATGTTAAAATCTATAATAGGGACGAGCTTAAAAGCCTTCTAAGTGTAGATGAAAAAGAACTGTGCAGCGTAATTTTGCCCATTAGGGATGTTTTGGTTAAAAACTCGGGCATGGAATGCGAAGTAGAAGATTATGACGGCAGAAAAACAAAGGTTCTTATAGGAGACAACCCTTACCACCTGCCGAAACTCCCGGGCTGGAGGCAAAATCAGCCAGATGATTCCGGCATCCACAGCTATTATTTGGCCGATGAAATACTTGAGGCGCTGGATGCTGCAAATGTTTCGCCTACAACAATTGCGAAAATCATAAACTTCGGAGGACATGAGGTTTGGGAATTTGACGAAAAGCTATCTTCCGAGGCGAAGAAAATTTTCCAGGGACTGCCTATTACGGGAGCTCTAAACTTTGATAAATATGTAAGATCTCATTCGGCAATTATAAGCAACATTTTGGAATCCGTTATCTTGACCCGAAAAGAGGGGCTTTTCGATTTTGCAATATCTGTATGGGTCAGCCTCTTTGAGCTTATCCCCGAAGCTAGTATGATGAATCAGCCAACAGACACAAAGGAGAATGCATACTACAATTCGAATTACGCCATAAAGCGGTATATGCCGGATATAAAAATAATTACAAACTGGCTATACACGGCCGAGGGGGCGCGGGAGTCAGATGAGCAGCGCATTAAATTTCTTAAAGAGTCCTGGTATGCCTATCTTTGCACAAACAGGAAGCGCCGCCTTGATGGATGTGTCTTCTGCGCCAAGCAGTTTGGGCTGGTAAGCGATGATGCGCTTTATCACGAGTTGCTCGCAGGCCTCGGTGCGGCAGGCTGGGTTAGAGAGTTAACATCAGGAGCAAGCTGGGCAAAGGCGGGGCAGAAGAAGAGATTAGAAGAGCACCCATTTCTCCCGGAATATATTGACAAGGCAACCGAACGCATTGTCACCGTGGAAGAGAAGCGCGGTGAATTGCCCACGCCCCTCTCTGCTATCGCATCACAAGTGGGATATTTCAAGGGTGGAATCAGACATTTTACCGCACTTCTTACAGCCCTTGGCAAGGATAACTTCTTTAGAGGTTACATGTGGGGAACCGCAGACAGCGGCAAGCAGGCGACACTTAGCCTACTTCTTAAAAACTGCTATCCGCACCCTGATGACACAGCAGAGATATTTGAATCAGCCGTAAAAGCAGCGGGCATCACCGAAAACAGGCTCCTCCAAGCTGTAATGTATGCCCCACAGTGGGCGGACTTTGCAGAAAAAGCCCTGGGCATAAACGGCCTCACCTCGGCGGTATGGCTGTTCCACGCCCATATAAACGAGAGCTTCAGCGCCGAAAAGGAGACCAAGGTCTCCCGGTATTCCCCTGTCACTCCGCAGCAGTTTTCCGATGGAACATTTGACAAAGACTGGTTTTTGGACGCTTATAGCCGTGTTGGGGAAAAGGTTTTTGGCGAACTTTACAAAAACGCTAAATATATAACATCCTCAAGCAGCACCCACAGGCGCTCTCAACTCTATGCCGATGCCGTGCTGTCCAGGCTGGATAGAGGCGCCATAGAGGCGGAGATAGCGGACAAGCGCAACCAGGAGAAACTGCGGGCGTACGCTCTTATACCACTGGATGACAAAGACCCTGGCGATGCGCTCTTTAGGTATGAGTTTATCCAAAAGTTTGCAAAGCAGAGCAAGCAGTTTGGAGCACAGCGCAAAGCCAGCGAGGGCAAGGCCGTACTAATTGCCCTGCAAAATCTCGCCTTAACCACAGGCTTTGGTGATGTCGACCGTATGACTTGGTACTTGGAAAGCGAGAAAATGGATAGGCTGCGCCCGCTCATGGACCCCCAGGATTTTGACGGCACGGCGGTCAGTCTGGAATTTGCCGAGGATGGCACGCCGTCCCTAAGAGTGTCCAAAGACGGCAAAATCTTAAAGTCACTCCCAAAGGCACTTTCTAAAAAAGAAGAAGTTCTAAAACTCCAGGCGGCAGTAAAGGACTTGCGCGATCAAAAAACACGGGCAAAGCTCAGCTTGGAAATGGCGATGGTGTCGCGCTCGGTTATGAGCACAGGTGAAATTGCGAGGCTTCTGGAGCACCCTGTACTTAAAGGAATGCTTTCAACTGTAGTGTTTTCTGCAAATTCCATTCTCGGATTCCCCTTACTCAAAGGCGGCGAGGTGTATTTGGCACAGCCCGGGGGCAATCTACATCTGATGCAGGAGTCAAGCTGGCTGAAAATAGCCCACCCATATGACTTTATCCAAAATGCATGCTGGAGCAGTTACCAGCAACACATATATACAAACAAAATAATTCAGCCTTTTAAACAGATATTCCGCGAATATTACCCGGTGACACAGGATGAACTAGATGCGGTGAATGTGTCGATGCGCTACTCGGGGCACCAGGTTCAGCCGAAAAGAACTGTAGCACTGCTCAAATCCAGGGGCTGGACTGTGGATTATGAATCAGGGTTGCAGAGAGTCTACCACAAGGAAAACATAGTTGCTGTGATTTACGCCCTAGCAGACTGGTTTTCACCTGCGGACATAGAAGCCCCAACTCTTGAGGCTCTTAGGTTTTACTCAAGGGAAAACGGAGAAGCACTGGCGTTTAGCGACATCCCGCCTGTTATTTTCTCAGAGGTCATGAGAGATATCGACTTGGTGGTATCAGTAGCCCATGTGGGCGGAGTTGACCCTGAGGCCAGCCACTCAACTGTCGAAATGCGCATAGCCGTTGCACGGGAACTTCTTTCGCTGCTGTCGGTAAATAATGTGAGCTTCCAAACTGCTCATGCTCAGGTAAAGGGCAGCATGGGTGATTACTCTATACACATGGGTTCGGGCACTGTGCACAAGAGCGGCTCGGGGATGCTGGTGGTTTTGCCTGTACATTCACAGGCGAGGGGCAGGATATTTCTGCCATTTGCCGATGATGATCCCAAGACCGCCGAAATAATGTCAAAAATTCTGCTTTTTGCAGATGATGCCAAGATAAAAGACCCTGCAATTTTGAGCCAAACCGGGAGGTAACTACATGGAAATTCTTAGAGCAATAGAGGGCATACGCTCACCGTTTCTGGATACGGCGGTGGGATGGATAACCCGCCTCGGAGAGGAAACAATAGCCATCGCCGTGATATGCGTAATTTTTTGGGCTATAAGCAAGAAGGTGGCATACGTAATAGGCATCTCGTTTTTCCTGTCCAGCCTCACTGTTCAAGGGGCAAAAATAATCTTCAGGATAGACCGCCCCTGGGTCTATGACCCCACGCTAAGCCCTGTCCCTGAGGCTATTGCGCGGGCAACCGGCTATTCGTTTCCAAGCGGCCATACTCAAAACGCGGCGGCACTCTTTGGCGCGATAGGCGCTCAGATAAAGAAAAAGCCCGTAGCTGCAGTATTTTTTGTAATTCCTGTGCTGGTGGCATTTTCCAGAATGTACTTGGGAGTCCACACTTTGCTGGATGTAGCGGTGTCGCTGCTAATTACGTTTGCAATTGTGTTTATCATTGTTTACTTGCTGCGTGACGGTGAAATCGGCAAAAAAGCACTTACGTTTTCCATAGTGCTCATTGCTTTCTCGCTCGCCGTAATTGCCTTGGGGATGATTTTGTACCACACAGGACAAATAGAGCAGGCCTACGTGGCCGACAGCATGAAAGCTGCCGGCGCCGCGATAGGGTTTGCCGTTGGTTTGTACGTGGAGAGCGTGTATATAAAGTTTCCCGTAAAGTCAAAAAATATCTTTACTCAAATAATTAAGTGCCTCATGGGGATTATGAGCGTACTGGTTCTTCAGGAGGTGCTCCTGTGGAATTTCGAGCCCGGACTTATGATATATCTGTTTAGATATTTCGCTCTTATAATCTGGATTACAGTGGTATATCCATTTGCAATAAACAGGTTCTTCCCGGCAAAGGAGGAATCCTAGGCGATGTTGATGCCATGCCGGGGGCGTGATTGCCCGCCGTTTGCCTGCTAACTACCTCAGGCGCACTGCTGTGCCCCATACCAGCACTTGAACGCCTGCGTCCGTGGCTTCTTTGTCGTAAAATACTTTGACAATGGCATCTGCGCCAAGCTGGCGGGCCTTCTCAATCATGCTGTTGGTAGCGCGCTCCACACCTTCTTCAATAACTCTGCCGATTTCTTCTGTTCTAAATCTGAGCTTAAAGGGCGGCACTCCCACGCCTGAAACAAGCCCCACAACCTCAAAATCTTTACCGGGGATAAAGTCGGTATTCACTAATAGCATTGTTAATTCTCCTTTATACAGATATTTCGCCCTGCAAGTACAGGACGGCTTTGCCTGATAATTTTACACGGTCGCCGCAATTTTCACAATAGATTGTACCGCCGCGCATCGAAAGCTGCATGGCGGTCATTTTGTCTTTGCCCAAACGCTTGCCCCAAAACGGAACAAGGGTGGCATGGGCAGAGCCTGTGACAGGATCCTCAGGCACCCCCACGTTTGGACCGAAGAACCTTGACACAAAGTCAATATTATCTCCTGGGGCTGTGACTATGACAGAGAAGTCTGCGAGCTTCGAAATCAAACTCATATTGACGCTGAGATCCCGGACTTGCTGCTCATTTTCCACAACCAAAACCATATCCCGCGCCAGATGCGCCTCAAGCACAGGGCAGCCAACAGCCTGTGACATCAGAGGCACCACCTCAAGAGGCAGCGGCATTCTGGCGGGAAAGTTGAGGGTATATAGGCCCCCGTCCCTCGTAACTGTGAGGATTCCGCTCCTGGTGTGGAAGCTCATTTCCGTCACATCCGTGTCAACAAAATTTGCAATTACATATGCTGTCCCAAGCGTCGCGTGCCCGCACAAGTCAACTTCAACCGCGGGGGTAAACCAGCGCAGATCATAGTGGTCCTCCTGCTTGAGTACAAACGCTGTTTCCGACAGATTGTTC
>WQRL01000018.1 GCA_009786775.1 Oscillospiraceae bacterium | reverse complement strand
TGCTGAACCGCTACCGGTATCAGCAGACATTGACGAAGTTGAGGAAATAGAAGATGCTGATGAAGAAATCCGCCCAAACCCGCAAACACACGATAACTTTAGCATGGTAGGACTATATTTATCCGCAATTGGAGCGGTATTATTCTCACTAATAGCCATACTAATTAAGAGGCGTCAGGCATTTTTGAAATCAAAATAACATGACTATTAAGAGCACCCTGTCCGAAACCTCAGACAGGGTGCTTTATTTTTTAACATCTACGGCAGCGGGACTAGAAGCATATCTGAATTGTTCATAATCCCTGAACTGTACAAAAACAATACATCTGCATCATCTTCAAAGTCTACAAGCATATTTAGTGTACGCAAATCAATAAACCGAAAATCAATTAGTGTCACCCTTGAATATACCGAAGCCAAAATAGGTGCCAGGCTTGAGCCAAAAGAATCTCTGAAAACGTAAAGGGATCTATCAGTTTGCGCATTTTCATTTTTTAATAAAATCAGCGGCTGTGCACCCCTTAGGAAAATATCGTATGGGTCTATCCCATGAAACATTTGCAAATCATAAACAGGCCCTTCCTCAAACTCGCGCAAACCCACATTCATATAAAACGCCCTAATATGCGGACTGTATAAAAAATACAGAGACTCGCTTTGCACTGGGAGGGCAAACTGCCCGGCATATCCACCTCTAAACTGACCGGCGTACCTCTTTGTAAATTGTTCTAAACTAACCTCAAAACCCATCGCATTGCCCAGAGCATATAACACACCAGAAATATTAAGCTGGCACCAGTGCAAATCCGTCCGATAAAAACTATCCGCCTCCAGCGCAGAAACCAGTGGGATGAAAGTAAACCCGTCCGAGTCCAGCCTCTGGGTTAAAATACGCTCGGCAAGTGAGTAGTCGAAACCAGGCATTACCCTATTTGCAAAAATACTTTTGTCTGGTATAAACGCATAGAAAATGTTTTGTGATTCAAGGCTTTCCGACACCGCTTTGATTTTATCAGCTAATAGCATGACAGATTCTTCATCGAGCGCCTGAAAACTGCCGATTCCGTGAGAGTCAAAATATATCCCATCATTATCCGTTTGTAAAAAAGCTCCAAAAACTGTAGCTGCCTGCAATACCCGAAACCCTTCCCTAAATGGGAATCTATCTGCGGCATAGCTCTCAAAGTCCGACATAAAATCACCCGAAACAACGGTTTCAAAATTAAACCTAGGCCTTGTTTCCCTGATTCTCCGTTCACTCATTAAAATATCAGGCGGTCTATGCAGCAAATTAATCAAAGACAGCCCTAAAACAATCGCGGCAAACACTGCAATTATTATAAGATAATGTGTTTTGTTTTCATGGTTATCCATTATCTATACCTCACTAAAATCTAAAATACACAAATGGGTTGAAAGAACCGGTAACCAAAAATCCAGTCACAACAATGATAAGCACGGCTATAGCGACAGGCTCTAAGAACTTAAATCGCTTAAAGGCCTTTTCTGCAAGCCTCTTCGGAATTGGTGTGCCGCCTATAAGGCCGATAAGAATTGGTATCATGAAACTTCGCAGATAATATAACGACTCCGGCCCGGCAAGCCCTTGCGCGCCAAATCCGAACATACGCCCGAGAGTTTGACCGATTTCAGCCATGCTTGCAGCATCAAAAAACACCCCGGTTGAGATCAGGACAAACCATACGTACATGTGACGCAATATGTTTGGAATCCTGTCTAGATACTTGGATAATACAAATCTTTCCAGCATTAAAATCAGAAAATAATAAATGCCCCAAGCAATGAAATTCCAGCTTGCACCATGCCAAAACCCTATCAAAAACCAGATAACAAGCATGTTCAACACGGATCTAGGCACAGAAACACGGTTGCCTCCGAGCGGAATGTATACAAAATCCCTAAACCAAGTCACAAGCGAAATATGCCAGCGTGTCCAAAACTCTGACATACTTTTTGAGATATGGGGATAGTTGAAATTTTCCAAAAACTTAAACCCAAACATACGGCCAAGCCCAATTGCCATGTCGCTGTACCCGGAAAAATCGAAATACAGTTTTAGTACAAACGCAACCAAGTACATCCAAGTGAAAAGAACGCTATTTTCGCTACTGTACCGGTACACCGTTATAAGCTGACCCAGCACATCAGCTATAAGCACTTTTTTGCCCAAGCCTATAGCAAACCGGCGAATTCCTATGGCGAAATCAGATATCCCATGCTTACGGCTTAAAAGCGCCTCTTCAATGTCGCAGTAACGCACAATAGGCCCGGCAAGTAAAGGCGGGAACATCGAAACATATGTAGCAAAGTCCAGTAAATTCCGGTTGACCTTAATCTTCCCTCTGTACAAATCCACCGTGTAGCTAAGTATTTGAAATGTATAAAAACTAATGCCGATAGGCAGCACCAATCTTAAAAGACCTATATCTGCACCAAATGCAATATTTATATTTGATATGAAAAAGTCAGCATACTTGAAGAGTGCCAAAACACCCAAATCAATGCTTATGGATAAAATCATTATATACTTAGAAAAAGAACGCTCACGGTATTTGTCAATTAGCAAAGCCAGAGCCCATGAGGACACACACTGCCCTATCATAATTAAAACAAACACAGGCTCTGCCCAAGCATAAAAAATAATGCTGGATGCTAAAATTACAAAGTTGCGCCACCGCATTGAGCCATTCGGCATAGGCGTAACAAAGTAAATTATAAGAACAATTGGCAGAAAATAGTATAAAAATGTAATGCTAGAGAATATCACTCTTAATTCCTCACTCCGCTATCGGTACTGAAAACCAATCCCAATAATGCCCAAGTTCATTCCACAGGTATTCACTTGTCACATTTAGATGCCTATGGGTAATATATTGCGGTTTATGCGATATGTCAACACCTAGAGGGTTATTGAGAGTTACATCCAAAGTGACATCCACGGCGTACCAATTGCCGTAAATATGCACCAAATTCCACGCATGCAGGCCTCCGGTGAAATCATACCCATGCACGACCATTGATTCAATACCCAGCAAATCCATAAATAGCTGGAAGGTATATGTAAAACCAAAACAATTTCCCACTTGATTAATCAGCACACCATATGGATTATCGTTATTAGGGTCAGGTGTGGCAGTTGGAGAGTTGCTTAAAAATTCAGGGTCGTATACAGACCACATAATAATCCAATTTATTATGGCCAGTTGCTTATCAAACTCATTCATATCATCGGTTATTACAGAATTTATTACATAAACACATTTATCAAACACCCGTCTATTCATGGGTGAGAGCATTGCTGTACTACCTGTATACCATGCCCCTAAAACAGAACTACGGTTGTAGGCATCATCTTCATAAACAATTTCAGCCTCGTCATCAATTAGCTGCTCAGCATAATCTATGGTTTGCTTAGTTTCATCTTGACTTATTTCGTCATCCATAATAGCAGGCTCATCCGGTTTTGACTCACCACTATAATTGCTTTCTTCATTATTTATTACCGGCGAAAGTATAGTATAATTGTTTCCAGCCGGTGGAAACTCGCTAAAAAGTTCCAAAAATGCCGACTGAGCCCCCTTCGGATCCTCGGTAACAAGTAATGCAACATGATATCCATTGGCCCTTACAACCGCATTTGCCAAAATACCTGCTTGAATGGGAGCGTATCCTGAAAAAGCAACTCTGCGCCGGTCCGCATATGCAAGTAACAAGTCGCTTACGCTTGCTGCATCGGCTTTATCTGCAAGCCGCAGTATAGCTATTTCATCTACAATTACACCACCGGCATAAAATATTATTCCATCAAGTATATCTATCTCACTTATATCAATTTGATATCTGCCTGTAATATATTCCCAGAAGAATTCCCCATCCGGAGTTAAATAGTTCATCGGAGCTATACTTTCCTGCTTCGATATTATAGCCTCTGCTATTTGCCGAGTACTATACGATGTATACACATTATTTACCCGGCTACCGCCGCATGCCGAAATAAATACTGAAATAGTTAATATCAAAAAAAACAAATATAGTCTTCCGCGTTTCATTTTTGTTTCCTCGCTCCTTAAAACTTTGAGCAGTAAAATGCTACAAGATGAATAATCGTCTTGCAGCATTTCAACCGCTTAATGCTAATTATGTTTATCCAAACACATCCATTGCGAACTGAATTGGTACATACGTCCTGCCATTGTGAATAAATCCACCTACACTTGCAACAACAAACGAAGTTGCAAACTGTGGGCTGCTAAGGGTTACGCTTTGATTTGCACCATTCCAGGAGAGTGCTCCTTCCACTCCATGAGCCGCAGCGGCTGCACGGAACTGCACAAAGTTAACACCGTCTACAGTGCGGGTAGGCAATGAGCTAAAGTCCACATTAGCCGTAGCTGCCGGTGGTTGTGGAGCCGGTGCTGGTACCGGTGGTTGCGGAGTAGTAGCCTGAGCTTCGCTGGCTCTGTATAAAGTTATGAAGCGGTTAACATCATCAATCATTCTTTGGATTGAAGGGAATCCGCCAACTGTGGTATACCACTCAGTGTTTGGAAGCCCTGCAATTATGAAACCGTTTTCATATGCCTGCGTTTGCTGAATGTAGGAATTTGCCATCAACTGCTCGAATGCTTCGCCATATCCCGTCTCACCCTCAGTGCTATCAACAAAGAAAATAACATCGGGGTTGACTTCAAGAAGTGTTTGCACCTGGATATCAAAGAGGGTCAATCCCTCTGCCTCTGCCCTTTCGGTCATCTGTGCAGGAGAATAAGGCCAGCCAGTTGGCATAGCAGCTTCAAAACCGAACTCGTCATAAATGAAGCTCCAACGGGTGTTGTAACCAAAAGCCGAGCCGATATGCGCTGTGCCTGTCACTCTGAAAATAACAGCATTGAGGCCTTCGCCTTGTACAAAACCTTTAATCTCATCAAGTTGCGATTCAATCTGTGCAAATTGTGAACGTAGGGCATTTGCAGCATTCGGGAAAATTCTCGCTAGAATATCCACATTGACTCTCATATCGGTCCTAAGGTTTGCAGCAGCCATATTTACAGTCATGTGAGCAACGGCCATGTCAGGTTCTACTTCCAGTAATGCATCCCAAAGTGCCTGAGTCTGCTCTTCACGGGTACCGTAACCAAAGTCAGGGGTATTGGCATTAAAACGCGGTTGTGCAACACCTGTGTAGTAACGGCACATTCCGAAAGAACGCGCTCCAGTCATGAATAACTGAGGAGCTACGGAAACAAGCGGCTCTACATCATGCATAAACAGTGTACCTGACGGCACCGGGGTTGCATTTCCGAATTCACGCCATCCCAAGTTATCAAGATTACGTTGGGCAAAACCAATCACTTCAATGCCCAAAACATCAAGACCTACGCCCATCATAAGAGCAAGAATACCATCATCAAATACCGCTACGCGCGTTGGGTTTTCCACAGTGATAACAACATCTCCGCGGAAATCGTAAAAAGCCACATAACCTTCAGGAACTTCTACATCAGGAATTCCTTCAACACGTGGTGGAGCCGGCGGCGGAATCACTCCGGTGCCGCCGCCGCCTGCACCGGCCAGTGCGGTGACTGACGAAGCGGCAAGTGCGATTACCAATGCCATCGCCATTACGAGTCTTGCAATTTTCTTCAAAATAAATACCTCCGTTATTTTTTGCCAATCGGCATATTTGGGACTAAACTCCCGAAAATTCTGCCACCAATTTTGCCACATTTCGCATCTTACGAATCCAACCGGCTCCACTAGCATTACAGAAAGGGTTAAGTTAGTCTAAACTAACCGCCCGATTTATTTATAACATGCAAAATTTTCTTTGTCAACAGTTTTTTGATAAAAACAGAAAAGTGCTCTCACAGGATTTTCTGCTGTGAGAGCAATTCTTTTATTTGAAGTTATTCTGTAGCAGGCGGAACATCATCCGAATCTGAGTTACCTGTGTTTAACACCGACCGCACCGCCTCTGTTTCCTCCGCCTTAGCCACTTCTCCTTCAGCTGCACTAAACTGCTCAGGTGTGGCACTCCTTAGTTTTGACCAAGCGACAGTCCCGCCAATTAAGCTAATCAAAATCCATGCACAAAATACAAGCTCAACTATAAACCATATATCCATTCCACCGTCAAAGACTATAAGCGCAGCAAGACCCAGCCGCGCAAGTGTGTCCATCAAAAAAATAATCATTGCGATCAGAATGAATACACGCCGTTTTTTAGATAAAATCCAGCACACAAAATAAATTGCCGTTATACCCAGTGCCAACACAAAACCCAATACCGCAAAGTTAAAGTCGGCTAGCATGACATAGACAAGTTGTGGAAAAAAAGCTGAGTACAGGAAATAAAACTCTAAACCAAATACCTCTATTAGCAAGTTAACCAAAGTAAACACTACCACTGATAAAAGAGCACCCCGTGCCCTCGAAAATTTTACCGCCTGGCTTTTAATCATCTCAGTTGCGCCCATTTATACTTCTTCCTCCAAACATTAATTCAGAATATGACAGTTTCTTGACATAGATAATACACGGTTTTTTGCCGTATTGCAAGTGTGCAACGCGACTAAAATCTCCATTCTAACAGACTAGCCGGACACGTGCGGTTTTGTGTAACCTCATAAACTAGCCGGACACGGGCGGGTGCTCTGGGGAAAAGTGGGGTGGCCGTAGTCCTGGAACACAAATTTTGACCATACTTACAAGTTTCCTCCCGAGTAGACGTGACTGACGAAGGCCACCCCGCTTTTTCCCAGAGCACTTGCACGTGTTCGGCGGACAGTTTTGTAAATGGAATTTTTTGCAAAAAAACAGGGTCACTGTCTGAATAGACAGCGACCCTGCATCTTATATTGCCTATGCTATAGTATTAATCTTCCGACTCAAATGGTACACTAGAATGGTGCAGCTGAATTCTCAAATCGCCTTCGCTATCTCTGTAGAAGCCCATTGACTTCTCAACGCGGGTTACTTCACCATCGCCATTTGTCAGGTAAACAGAACCCATCCAAAGCGCAGTTTCGCCATTGATTATATGCTGCCCGTCTGTGCCGAAGCGGACGGCTGTCCACGGAAGAAGTGCAAAACCTGTGTCCTCGGAGATGCTGCCGCCAATAAAGTATGAAGCCGCAGCCGCTTCTGTGAATCTAAACGGAACTTCAGATGCCACTGTGGGCTTAAAGAGAACCGGTCCATCTACATAACCATAAAGAGTATCTAAAACCCCTTGGGCAATAGCAGCGTAGTCTTCGCCATCGGCATAAGCTGTGCTTATCGCGACCAGCCCTTCACCCCATGCAACTTGGATCGCTTGGATTTCAGCCCATGTAATCGGAACTATTTCAATCTGCGCCGGAAGTGTCACCGGCTGAGCTGTAGCAACATTTGCTGTTCTTGTAGCCGGATCCCAATTTATTTCTAAATCAAGAGCTTCGCTCAAAGCACGTAGCGGCAAGAATGTTCTGCCATCCATAGTAAAAGCTCTGCTATCCTCTGCAAGCTCAAGAGTTGCTCCATTGATTGTCACATTGACGCCGAAAATCAGCTCCCTGGTCACGGGATTTGCAAGCGCAAATGTCGAGGTAAGCAGCACTGTCACCAGCACACCCATTACAAACCCCTTAAATACCTTAAATTTTGTCTTCATACTTTCTAAAACGCTCCTTTTCAAAATTATATTTCCGCAAGACTATATCACATCTCACCAAATATGACAAGTTTTTTCATTTTACTATTGACTGTGGTTTCTAGTCCACAGACTAGTCGGACATGGGCGGATGCTACGGGAAAAAGTGTGGCGGCCGCAGTCTGGAACACAAATTTTGTCCATGCTTACAAGTTTCCTCAAGAGTAGACGTGACTGACGGAGGCCGCCGCGCTTTTTCACGGAGTATTTGCCCATGTCCGGCGGATGGTTTTATTTTATTGAGGGGACTGTAGCTACAGCCCGACTCTGAGCCTCAAGGCTGAGAAAATAGTGTCCGGCTTAAGCCTTAGGACACAGAAGGTTTCCCCCGCCATGCAAAAACCGCAGCTATCACAGACCTTGAGCTCCTTGCCCGGACATTCACTAAGCCTTACCCCATCAGCCAAAACAAATGAGCTTAGCCAGCAATCTTTCTTAAAGTCCCTGCGCTTCATTACCCTAAGGCCCGAGCTGCTGTTCATTATCCTATAACCCTTTTTCTTAAAAGCAATTATCTCATCAATGACCTCGCAACGTATGTCCCAGGGTAGCTGCAAATCCTCTACGCCCGGGTAGGGTGTGTGGAAATTAAGCGATATTAGTTTAATAGCAGGATTTCTCTGAGCATACTCAATTACATCCCCAACAACTCCCCTATTGAGCTTGTTAACTGTCATATTAATGCTCAGATCCTTATGCCCGCTTTCATTAATATGTTTATTTAGAAGCTCAAAGCTACCTTCACCGC
Organism: Oscillospiraceae bacterium; assembly: GCA_009786775.1. Lineage (GTDB taxonomy): Bacteria > Bacillota > Clostridia > Oscillospirales > Oscillospiraceae > WRMH01. The sequence continues at coordinate 3,925 of WQRL01000018.1, read as the reverse complement.
GTATAAAATCGTGTACCTCCCCGCTTCCATCCACGCTGACCCATATGGAATCGGCCTTGCTGCCACTTAGCGGAAGCTGGCCGTTTGTCGTAACTGTGGCAGAATAAAATCCCACTTGTTTAGCAAGCTGCACAAGGTCATTTATCCCGCGCTCCCCATCGCTCCAAAGCATTGGTTCGCCACCTTCAAAATCAACAAACCTCGCACCGCATTTATACTCGTGCTCCAGTTCCTTTTTCACCTGCTCATAGCTCTTCATTACCGTTCCAGCATGGCCTGACGAAGTGCAGTGCTTGCACTTGAGATTGCAATAATCTGTAATAAAAAGCACCGTCTGAAGCGGCATATGTTTCCTTAAAATACATGCCCTAAAAAACCACCACGGCAGGTAAATTAGCTGTTTAATAATCATAATAACCTCAACAATGCCGCAAAAATAGCAAGAAGCGCAAATGCAGTAAGAATATTCCGCGCCAAATACCAACGGAGCATAAACCAGCCTATGCCCTCTTCTTCAATCTCATCCCACCTGGTCATGGGGCCGTGCCACGCTTTCCGCAAAGCCACGGCATCAGGGTTTTTCATAAATTGCATAACTGATCTCACCAGCGCTACTGTAAGTGGCAACGTGAGAAAAACCAGACATGACCAAACCGTCAGCTTCTGAAAAATCACTCCTGTAACGAAAATTATATACGGTGTAAATAAAAATACGCACAACAAGCCAATTCTATGCTTCGGATTTTGCACCAGCCCTGCGAGGGTAAGTTTGCCTACGGATTTGTCAGCTTCCAAGTCGAGCAAGGAATGGGTATAGAGAATACTCACCACTAAAAAACCAAGCGCCGTGCCAAGTATTAGTGGCTGAGCACCAATTATTCCGCTTGCCGCAAAGTGTACGCCAGTCACCAGGAGCGGCCCGAAAATAACTCCGAGGGTCAGTTCGCCAAGCCCCCTATATGAAAGCCTCAAGGGGCCGGCGGAATAGGCTATCCCCAGAAATCCTGTTATCAGGGCAATCCACACAACAGGCATCCCTCTATGAAGGAAAATAACAATCCCGCACAGTCCGGCCATGCCACCGAATATCAGTGCTGCTGTGAGCAGATTTCCTATTGTAGCCTCACCGCTGAGCAAGTAACTGCACTTCCCTGTCCTTGCTCTCATCCCGGCCCTTGCAAGCCGGTCCCTGCCCCCAGTATCCGCCTTCTTGAAGTCAAAATAATCATCAAAAAGATTTAAGGAGAGATGCGCCATGCAAACGCCAAATACAGCAAGGGCGGACAACACTGCAGAAAAGCCTTCATAAGCCACGGCCGGAGCCACCCCGGCCAAGGCCGGCAAAAGACTTTGCGGGAGCGCTACCCACCGCGCATTTCTGAGCCAAAATAACAATGTCTTTAACATTTTGATTCTCGTTTCCTTTTGACTAAGTGAGCTTCGTGAAGTATAATGAAATGCGTTTTGCCACAGTTAAACAGGCCCTTTGAGCAGGCCTTTCGCCATTTCATTTTATGAGAAGCAAAGGAGCGGTTCATATGAACCTAATGAATGTAATAGTCCCTCCGCTAATCGGAGCCATAATAGGATATGGCACAAATCTTATTGCCATAAAAATGCTGTTTCGCCCGCTAAAACCCATTTATATAGGAAAATTCCGCATACCGTTTACCCCGGGCGTCGTACCGAGGCGCAAGGACGAACTCGCAGGTATATTGGGGGGAGCCATTGTGGAACAGTTCTTTAACGCCGACGATTTGGAGATACTCTTCACATCTGAGAGCTTCGGCAGCGCTGTAGCGAGCGGAGTGACCGCTGCACTTTCAAACCCAGAAACCAAGCTGGACTTTCTAAGTGCAGGCAGTNCCGCCGAAGGTATCCCCCTGCCCCTGCAAAAACTCAAAGACGAACTGTGCATCCGCATTCAAGCCTCAATACTAAAGTCCGACCTAGAAAAACTTATAGCCGAACAAGGCTCCCGCGCGGCATTTGGCCGCTTAGGCAGCTCTAAAGCCGCCAAAATCCTAGATGAAAACATAATGACACTCATAGCGCCACCTCTAGCAGAACAAATCAAAAGACATGTCCTAGAAAATGGCAGGAGCTTCATCATGCCGCTTATAGAGGAAGAACTTTCTGACCTGTCAAAGGAGCCCATAGCAAACATAATAGGCGAAATAATCCCCAACAAGGAAACTCTCCACGGCCTCATCTGCGCGGTTCACTCGCGGTTTATGAAGCATCAAGTGCGCCCCATAGTCGAAAGCATCGACGTTGGAGGAATGATTACAGAGAAAGTCAGACACATGAACCCCCAAGACATAGAAACCCTAGTCCTTTCTGTCGTCAAGAGGGAGCTTCGCTATGTAGTCCTGCTCGGCGGCTTAATAGGAGCTGTAATAGGGGCCGTGAATATATTTATATGAGCGTTAATCAATAATGCGCTTGGCTGCGCGGAGGATTCTATCTGTGAAATCCTCACCCTCGTGAGCCTGGGAATCGTAGCTGCTGCCGGATACGTCGCTGAAATCCTTGCTGGTTTTATCTTCTGTAAGTTTCTTATACCCAAGATAAGCTCCTGCGCCCACAAGAGCAGCAACCAAAACCTTGCCCAACAGGCCATCATTTGTCCTTCTTTGTACTAATTCTAAGCTATAACTTTTCATTTCTATACTCCTTTTTGTAATAAATGTATGATATAGGCAAGCGCCTAAGGAAGCTCATCAAGCTCGGACATGTAAAACACCGGGCCATCAAGGCAGACAAACTTGCTGCCGATGTTGCACCGCCCACACTTGCCGATGCCGCATTTCATGCGCATCTCCAGGGTAGTAATGATATCCTTTTTATCAAAGCCCATCCTTACTAAACCCTCTGAGCAGTATTTTATCATAATATGCGGCCCACACAAAATAATTTTTCGGTTTCTAGGCCCAAATGCAAGTTCCTCCATATACGGCGGAACAAAACCCACATTGCCTTCCCACGAATCATCACCCCTGTCCACTGTCACATGGACATTACAGTCAGGCTCCAAGGGCCAGTTTTTTTCCAAATCATCCTTAAATACCAAATCCGACGGTGAACGGGCGCCGTAGAGAATATCTATATGTCCATAATCCCTGCGGTTTTGAAAACTGTGCCGGATTAACGAGCGCAGAGGAGCCAGTCCAATCCCGCCGCCGATAAAAAGAAGGTCGTAACCTTCTAATTCCGAAAGCGGAAAGCCGTTTCCATATGGCCCCCGGATACCGATGCTTTGCCCTGGCGAGCACTCATGCAGAGCCTCCGTGAGCTCCCCTACCCGCTTTATCGCAAAGTCAATATAGTCCTCACCATAAGCTGTAACTGAAAACATCGCCTCACCGGTGCCGGGCAGCGACACCATTGCCAGTTGCCCAGGAAGCGGGGTAAAAGGCCTCTTCGCGTCCACCGTCTTAACACGGAATATCTTGGTGTCAGAAGTTTCGGTCATAATGTCGGAAATAGTGCAAATTTGAGGAATCAGCGGGTTTCCGGAGCAAGAGCAACTATGACTTATCATAAACTCACCTCCGCCACATTGTCAATGAACTCTGTAATATCCAAGCCCTGAGGGCACTTTTCTAAGCATCTTCCGCAGCCGGTGCAAAGCACCATGCCGTAGCGCTGATGGAAGTAGGAGAGTTTGTGCATGTACCTGTTGCGCACACGCTCTTTTTTTGTGGGGCGGGGGTTATGCCCCCCTGCCATGCGGGTGTAGTCAGAGAACATGCAAGAATCCCAGCATCGAAAGGCCGTCCCCTCACTGCCGTGAGTGTCGGAGCTCATGTCGAAGCAATAGCAGGTCGGACAGGCATAAGTGCATGTAGCGCAGCCTATGCAGGCTCTGCCCGCACTATCCCAAATCGTGTGCTCAGACATTTTTGAAAGTTTTTCGGGGATA
>WQRL01000017.1 GCA_009786775.1 Oscillospiraceae bacterium | reverse complement strand
AGGGCTTCTTTGCGACTTTTTTATCGAAAGTTATTTTCGTCTTTTTTTAGCGATTTTTTCATAATATCTTATTGTCGCTAGGTTTTACAGCAGACCCTATTATAGGTGGCGGGTATGTTTGAAAAAACAAAACAGGGTCAGATTTGGCAAGTTCCCTGGCCGCCATATTGTCAAGCGAAACATAGGTTCTACGTTCTTCCCTAGCCAAATGCCGGAGCATTGTGGTTTTGCCAACCTGCCTTGCTCCGGTCACCATTATGACCTTGAAAAAGTCATTCATCTTAAGGAACTTACGCTCCAAGTGGCGGTGTAAATATTTCATGCCCACCCTCCAAACTCATGATAATGTAAAGTCGACTTTACATTATCATGAGTTTGTGCGTTTCAAGATAACATCTCAGCCCCTACTATCCCTACCCTACAGGTATCCAAAGAGTAGCCGGACAGGGGCTGGTTTATCTACACCCCCCTGTTCGGCGGCTAATAGCTACTAAGCGTAAGCGACACTAATGTGCGGGTTCTCTGAGTGTATCTGATTAAAAACCTGCTGCCCTGCCCTTCGCTTTCATCAAACGAATACTCAAAAGCCCACCCAAGTGACGAAGCTAAAGGAATCTCCGCCTTTGCTTCAAGTTCCAGGCCTTCAGGGATAGTCAGCGAAATCACCCCGCGCGATTGAAGCCTTACGCCGAGGCGCATCGGCTCTTCCTTTAAACTCATATTCCCCGCATATGACCTGATTTCTTGCACTAGCCCCGCTCTGTATTCAGATATGTCCGCGGCAATGCCCGAAGCCTCCCCAATAGTGCTGCTCAGTACAGCGATATATATAATCGCAACAATAATAATCGCAAAAAATGCAAAAGAGCGGTTGTGATTATTTTCCGATATCCACGTATCCGCGAATATTGCACCTCTTGAGTTTACAACGATTCTGCGCACCATAATGGCGGTGGTAATAATTACTGCAATCCATACTATGCCTGCTGCACCAACCGCCACCGAAACCGAGAGGGCACCGTAGTACCCGCTCAGAAGATGCCTGAGCACACTATTGTAGGCATCCGACTGAGGGAGCACGACTTCGCCAACCAATCTTCCGATTCCAAAAGCAAAAAATCCCGAAGCTATTGCGATAAGAATTGCAAAACGCTGTACATTTTTTACTCTCCTTATGATTTTTTCGCTTTTTGATATGATTTTCAGCTCTACAACATCAAATTCATACCACAGCTCCGAACCTATCCACAAATCCCGTTGCTCCCTCAAAAAAGGGTCAATAAGGCTATTGCGGATGCTTGGCGGAATTTGTGTGTGCATTGCAATGAAGTCAAGAAATGCCCAAGTGAAATATTCGCTGGTCTTTAATTTCTCCACTGCAGTATCTTGGAGCAATATTTCCCATTTTTCGAACTTCCCTCTATCTGCCGATTTATACAAATCAGTGAGCCGCGCAATTACGCTCTCAGATAGCTGCTTTTCTTCTTCAAAACGCATTTCGGACTCTTCTTCAACAACTGAAAAGTCAAAATGTGCAGAGCTATCCCGGTTTGAAGGCGCATCTGCATTTTTGAGGCTGTCCGTATTTTTGAGGCCGCCTGCACTTTTATCTTCAACACCTGAAAAGTCAAAACGTCCCGAAACTTCCCTGCTTGAAGATACCTCTGTATTTTTGAGGCTGTCTGCATGTTCATTATTAGCCGTATCCCCCGGCCTCTGTGAGGCCATTTGCACAGCCGCCTTATATGCAGAGCGCAAGCGCATGAACCCCTCAGGGTCGTCCTCCGGGTGATGTATTTTAACCTTTTCCGAATATGCCGCACGGATTGCCTCTATATCCGAGCCTGGCTCAATCCCTAAAATCCCCCAAATGTCCATCTACTTCTGCGGCTCCTCCCAATCCGTCTGCCCGTCAAGCTCCCCATCGGGAGATTGCCCGTAAAACAAAAGATTTTCTGAATAATCGTCCAGCATGGCAAAATAACGTTGAATGCTATCGCGCATCATCGCAAATTCGGCAGGCTTTATATTGCTATCATTAATTGCCGCTTCAAGATAAATAAGCCGCTGCATAATCTCGGATTTGATTATCCCGCTAAACTCTTCATAAAGCCGCTTTCCGTGCGCTATCAGAAGATTATTCTCTTCATTATCGCGTGAAGCTGCCTTAACCTTTGCCAGCTTCTCAAGCTGACTGTCAATCTCAGCCTTGCTCAGCCTACTATTTCCCACAATTAGCTTCCGGGCCCTCTCTCCCGTCTGCTCACAAAAAGCCTCAACCTCCAAAATCCCATTTATGTCATAAGTGAAACGGACTAAAACCGACGGCCCATGTGCAGGCATCGGCGGGACAGGCATCGTACATTCCCCGAGAAATAAGTTATCGGCAGTTTCAAAGGCTTCCCCTTGGTATATCTTAAAACATATTTCACTTTGATTATCACACACGGTTGTGTAAGGCCGCTCAATACTTATAGGCAATGACGAATTGCGCGGTATAACAGCATCAAATATACCTGTTCTATTACCCACGTCTACCTCAACACCGAGCGAAAATGGGCATATGTCAGTCATTACAGTATCCTTTACATCTTCGCTGCGGGCCTTTATCCCCGCCACAGTGCCCAGCCCGGCAGCCACAGCGCAGTCAGGGTCAATATCCGATAATACAGGCCTGCCCGTAAGGTGCTTTAGGTACTCAGAAACAATCGGCATCCGCGATGAACCGCCAACCAGAATGATGTTATCAACCATAGGTATGCTCAGCCCTGCATTTAGAAGAACATTTTTTAACAGCTTATTAAATTTCATCAAAACTGGTGAGCATATCTGCGTGAGTTTTTCATTATCAATTAGCATGGTATATTCTTCTTCACGGTGCCTATACACCATAAATACTGTCTGCCTGTCGGTAAGCGAGATTTTACATGCTTCGGCATTTTTGAGCAAAATACCATGCTGGCTTTCTGAAATCTGGCCTTCAAGAATAGAATGCTCTTTGAAAAATTCTGACACGACCGCTTCATCAATAGTGCTGCCGCCAAGATTATTGTCCCCCGACACCGCCAATATATCAACGATGTTATCAAACACTTCAATCACCGAGATATCAAGCGTACCTCCGCCAAAGTCAAAGACAAGGTTCTTGCCGTCAGACATGCCTTGCCTGTGATACGCCAAGGCCGCAGCCGATGGCTCATTTATAATGCGCTCCACCCTAAGGCCTGCAATTTGCCCGGATGTTTTAGTTGCAGAGCGCTGTATGTCATTAAAATATGCCGGAACACTTATTATAGCTTCTGTAACCTTTTGCCCTAAATAAAGTTCTGCATCGTCTTTGAGCTGCCGCAAAACAAGCGCAGATAAATCTTCAGGCAGAAAACTTTTATCTCCCAGTTTATATACCTTCTTAGTTCCCATAAACCGCTTAAACAGCGAAGCCGTTTTGTCAGGATGCGAAATGAGGCGTTGCTTTGCAGTTTCCCCGACAATAATTTCTCCCTCATCATTGACACTGACAACTGAGGGGGTCAGGTATTTTCCAAATGAGTTCGGAATCAAAACGCTTTGCCCGTCTTGCCATGCTGCAACAAGGCTGTTTGTCGTACCCAAGTCTATTCCTATTATTGCCATAATGTATTTTCTTCCCTTACTGTATAGCCGCTTTCCCCTTAATTACAAATTTCCAATAATTTCCATATATTTCTTCGTGGCAAGCTCACTGGGCTTGCCCTTTTTACAAAATTCCATCTTATTCACCTTTTTTCTTCCCCATAAGAAATGTCAGCAAAATAAACACAGGAACCGCCGCCAAGCAAGTTAGAATAGTCGTCCATATGCCGTAGGAGCTAAGCGGGGCTACGCCACCGACCATGTACAGCATAATCGCGCCGCCTGTGAAGCCCACAATCATGGTGATAATAAGAGCTATCCGGATCGCATTGAGCGGACGGCTGAGCTTATAAAGCATCAGAAATCCGACAAAGGCTATTATTATAAGCGCCATTGTCGAAATCTCTGCATCAGGCATCCCCCGGGAAGCCCCGACAAGCGCCAGCCCCACCCATGCTGCAAAGCTAGTAAGCCCTGCGGGGAGCGCATTTCTCAAAACATTTACAATAAACTTGCCCCTGACGATATTCTTGTTCGGCTCCATCGCCAGTATAAAGGAAGGGATTCCTATGAGCATTACATTAAAAAGGGTAAACTCCGACGGTGCCAGCGGAAACGTAAATTGCAAGCCAATGGTCATTATTGCCGCAAACAAAAACGAGAAAACATTCTTGGTAATAAACAAAGCCGCACTGCGCTCAATATTGTTTATGACGCGCCGCCCCTCTAATACTACAGCGGGCATAGCTGAGAAGTCTGAGTCCAGAAGCACTATGTCTGAAACTTGGCTCGCCACCTCACTGCCTGAGGCCATAGCTATGCTACAGTTGGCATCCTTTAATGCCAGAACATCGTTAACCCCGTCCCCTGTCATAGCCACGGTGTGACCTGCGGACTTCAGCGCCCTTACCAGTTTGCGCTTTTGCTCAGGGGTGACCCGGCCAAATACAACATATTCGCCCACGGCTCTCTTAATTTGCCTGTCTGTGGTAAGCCCTGTGGCATCAATGAATTTTTCAGCGCCCTCAATTCCCGCTTCTTTGGAAATCTGTGAAACTGTAACAGGGTTATCCCCTGAGATTACTATTATCTTCACACCTTGCTCCGCAAAAAACTTAAATGTCCCCGGAGCCTCCGGCCGAACCTTGTTCGACAGCAAAATCAGCGCTAGCGGCAGCACCTCGCCGGGGTCTAGCTTCTGGCTTATATCCCCGCCGTAGTGGGCAAACAGCAGCACACGGTATCCCTGCGCCGAATACTTTTCTATTTCCTCTTTATGACTTTCATACTTCGAGAGAAGAATTTTCTCAGGTGCGCCGAGCAAGTACGACTCATCCTCGTGAAATGATATGCCGCTGTACTTAGTCGCCGATGAAAACGGCTCATGCTTCGCAGCATATCTCGCCTGCGGCCCTGTGAAATACGCCTGGGCTGCCAACATTGTTTCATTGTCCGCAGGCATGCTCTGGGCATAGTCCGCCATGAGCATTTTTATATCATCTTCATTATATCTATCCTCGCAGAGCAGAACCGTGCCCTTGACCTCCATTTTCGTTTCTGTGATGGTGCCAGTCTTGTCCACGCAGAGAACATCCACCCTTGCAAGAGTTTCAATACAGTTTCGCTCCTGCACCAAGGTCTTGCGGCGGGCAAGCCGCAGCACACTCACCGTGAGAGCCATGGACACCAGCAGGTATAGTCCGTCAGGTATCATGCCCACAAGCGCACCAACAGTCGCCACAGTGGCTTCCTCAACTTCAATAAGCGGCTGCCGTAGCTGCTGGAAAAACATGGCTATGCCCACAGGTATTATCACTATGCCTATAACTTGAACCAGGCGCTTGAGCGAGGAAACCATGCCTGCTGAGGTGTTCTTTCCTTTAGTTTTTTTCGCTTCCAACGTAAGCTGAGCCACAAAAGAATCCCGGCCGACCTGGTGGAGCCGTGCGGCACACTCGCCGGAAACTATAAAACTGCCTGAAAGAAGCATATCCCCGGGCTGCTTAGTTATTTCATCGGACTCACCTGTTACAAGAGCCTCATTTACATGGCACTCGCCGCTCACGACAATCGCATCGGCATAAATCTGCTGCCCCGCAGCAAAAAGAGCTATGTCATCGAGCACCGCTTCGTCGGTGGCCACTGTAAGCTGCTTACCATCCCTTATAACCGTGGCGTGGGGAGCAGCAATAAACGACAGCTTCGCTAAAGCCCGCTTAGAGCGAAGCTCCTGAATGATGCCAATTGTAGTGTTTATAAGCACTATCGGCATAAACGTGAGATTCTGATAAGACCCCACCAGAACAATACATATCCCCAGTATCACAAGCACGAGGTTTAGATAGGTGAAAATATTGTCCTTAAAAATCTGCCCGACGGTCTTTTCAGCCGAATCGGGCTTTGTGTTGCCATATCCGTTATCCAGTCTTTCTTTAGCCTGCTGCATGGTAAGCCCGCGCTCTGCGGAAGCCTCCAGCCTAGGCAGCACCTTATGCAGGCGCACCGCCTGATGTTTCTGTGCCAGCGTGAACCAACACCTTTCCTCGCAAACCATGCTTGCTTATTTTTTATACAAAAGAATTGCAGTTAGTATACCAAAAATATTTCCACAACACAATAAACTATTACGCTCTAAGCCAAATTCCCGCTATGGTACATAACTGCCGCCAGCACCGCTACCGGTGCGGTTTCACATCTCAAAATCCTTTTTCCCAGCGTCACAATGCTAAACCCGCCTGCCACAGCCCTCTCTACCTCGTGAGGCTCAAAACCGCCCTCAGGCCCTGTGATAACCGCAATTGATTTGACACCGTCCCCACTTTGCTCAAGGGCATCCTTCAAACTAAGTTGCCTCTCACTCTCGTAAGGAAACAGCTTCAAATCTGCAGCAGCCCCCTGCCGCAGAGCTTCCTCAAACGAACTGAACACCTGCACGCCTGGCACAATCCCCCTGCCACACTGCTTTGCAGTTTCGAGAGCTATTTTTTGCAGCCTTACAGCCTTCTTATCCATATCCTTGGGCACAGAAATACACCTTTCCGATGGGAAAAGTATTATTTCATAAGCACCCAGTTCTATTGATTTCTGAACCGCAAACTCAAGCCTCTCACCTTTGGCAAGGGCAATAAACATTGAGCATTTAACAGAAGGTTCCCCCTCAGACGGACGGCTCTCAATTATTTCAGCCACAGCCGCAGACATTTTTTCTTTCGGATTTGATTTTGCCCGCTGCCTTTCTTCATTTCTCCTGCGCCCCTTTGCGGGGCTTACTTGAGCTTTGCCATCAATCTCCCCAGTGCTCTCACGGTCTTCGCAGTTCCCACGGTTCTCACTGCTCTCGCAATTTTCGCGGTTCTCGCGCACCTCTCCAAGCCTGCAAATATAATCCGTGCCCACCCCATCGCACACAACAAAGCGCTCATCAGGGCGCAGCCTTAACGAACGCACATGCGCCGTATCCTCGGCACTAAGCAAAATCTCACCACCGGAAATATTTGAACAATCAGCAAAAAAACGTACCATAACACCCTCCGTGCCAAAATCAGCTCAATGATACCACGTTTGCAGCCGCAACGTCAATGCGCCCGACGGATAGAAAGCCGCAGCAAACCCAGGCACGGCACTAATTTCACGTCACAACTCCCAGGCCAGCCGGACAGGGGTGCTGCGCTGTGGGAAAGTGGGGCGGCCGCAGTCCTGGAACACAAGTTTAGCATGTATTCCAAGACTCTGCCAAACTAGACGTGACTGACGAAGGCCGCCCCGCTTTCCCACAGCGCAGCACCCCTGTCCGGCGGATAGTTTTAGATATGTGTAAACCGTAGCCCCGTCCCGCTAGGATATAACCTAATCTTCACCATAGGTAATGCTAACGCTGGGATCAAATTTTCTCCCCATCTGATGGCGGGCCTTTCTATTTTCAACGGTATCAAAAATAATCGAAAAATCATAGTCTGGCGGATATAGCTCCGCCGCCGGCACCTTGAGCTTAATCCGGTTATGTTTCATAACTTGCTTTACACCCTTTACCTGCACAACTACATCACCCAGTCCATCTGCCGGGCGGTATACAATGCCCGTTTCCCCTGTTTTAAGGACGGTTACGCTGTCGCCCATGCTAAATTTTTCTGAAAAGTCTGCTACTGCCTTTTTAGCCACCGAGCGTTCAAGAGTGCTTTTGGGGGCTTTCATAGCCGGCTGCCGAAGCAAATCACCGCTCATCTGACCGCCATAAACCTCATAATGCGCCCGCTCCAGAAGATGAGCCGCTGCGCAATATGCAGGGCACAACTCTCCCCGGACATCCCCATTTCCAGCTTATAGAGCGGACGGAGATTTTCGCGGTCAAACGCCATCCGCGCACTCTTCACACCACCCGACTGCTGGGCATAGGTTTTGACCTGAGCATAGTGCGTTGTAACAAGGAACATACAGCCCCGCTGCCTAAGCTCCTCAAGCACCGCTACAGCAATCCCCATCCCCTCGGCGGGATCTGTGCCGCTCCCCAGCTCATCCAATAACACAAGGCTATCACGGCTGGCCTTTTCCAGGACGCTGATTATATTCGTCATATGACCTGAAAATGTCGAAAGATTTTGGGAAATATTCTGGCTGTCCCCAATATCGCACCAGTAATTGTCTTGCATGGCAATATAGCTGCCCTCTTCACAGGGAATGTGCAGCCCGCACTGCGCCATCAGAGACAGCAGTCCTACTGTTTTCACTGCAACGGTTTTGCCACCTGTATTAGGCCCTGTGATAATTACGCCGCTTGTACCCTCATCCATCTCAAAATCCAAGGGAACACAAGAATCCGCAGCCAGCAGAGGGTGGCGGCCTTTCTTAATATTTAGCCTCCGCTCCTCTGCATCTTCCTCAAGACTCAGCGCAGTCAGCTCTAACCGAGATTTTGCTATAGCAGCCGGCTCCATGAAAACCGTAGAACCTTTCCCCGAAACCTCAACTACCGTCCCGCCAAACTGTGACTGAAATTTCCGCTGCACAGGCAGCACATGGCGGCCTTGCCTGATTGTAGTATATACATCCGAGAGATACTGCTTGCGGCTCTTTAGTATATGATTTAGCTTCTCCTTAATCTGGGACTCCACATGGTCTTTTTTACGGCGGATATTCCGCAGGCCCGGGCTGGCATCATCACACAGCCTGTTGTCCTTAATGCAAGATTCGATTTCAGCCTTCAAAGCAGCCAAATCCTCAATGCTATGACCATACAGGGCAACAGCTTCTTCCGCCGTCCTGCCCTTGGACAAATAAGCCGCCATACGCTTACAGGACTCAGCAAACCTAGCAACACTTTGAAGCTGTTCCGAAACTAGCATACCCCCGGCATCTGCCAGTGTAATAATTTCATCTAAACCATCCATGATAGGCAAGGGCGGTGTACCTACTACATCCAGCAAGTTTTTTGCAGAAGTCGTCTCTGCCATTTTACGCACACACATATCCTCGCTCAAATAAGGAGCCAGATCAGAAAGTGCATCCTTTGCATTTTGAGAAACAGCATGTTCTCTCAACTTATCTATAATAATATTAAATTCAAGTGCTAAATAATTGTTGTTCAATGTCTTAATCCTCCTTCAAAATATTTTTGTTCCTTTCGTAGCTTTCATAAATCAAATCCGTATAAACCAAAGTATTAAGGCAACAAAAAAAGCGCAGTTACCCACTGCGCTACAAAACAAACAAAAGAAAGTGCTAAATGAACACTCCTCCGCTCGTCATATAAGGCATCTGGGCACACAAAACAAGGCAGGGCATCCCTGCTGCTGTGACACAAATAGTCGCCTTACTGACGAACACTCACCAGTCATTCCACACTTTCTTAATAAAATCTAATACTCAAAATAACACAAGTTACCCAAATTGTCAAATTACAGCAAAGCTTTGGCGTAGCTTGCCTATCATGAGTGACGGCAAACTACGCCTTTATTTTGTTGACTACTTCCTACAACTAAAGTCTGTATAATGTCAAGTTATCAGATATCTCAACCTGTTATATTGATTCCAACATTTAACCACTGGTTATCGCTGCTGTCCTTGTGGCATTATCCCACCGCACTGTGCCTCCAAACGCCTCTGCTACAAACCTCAGCGGTGCAAGTGTTCTGCCAGCAACTATGACACCCACTTGGTCTATTGGCACTACAACACCATTTACCGTCGGAGATGTCGAACCAACAGTTAAAACAACCGTTGTATCCCCTTTCCTGGCAGTAGCTGTCTGGGTCTCCCCCCTCCACTCAACCTCTGCCCCCATCGCTTCAAATATTGCTCTCATGGGAAGCATAGTACGTCCGTTTATTATTTGTGGTGATACTTCAAAGGACAGTCTTTGGTTGTCTATGAGTACGGATATGTCATTGTTATTTGCTAATAATGGCGGTTGTTCTGTCATCGGTTGTTCAGTGGGTGCGTTTGACTCACCAACATAAGCCCCACTGGAATCAAAGATCATAAATGGCGTTAAAAAGTGATTTTCTTCCAGAGGCGTAGCGTGGCTGGTAAGAGAAAACCCATCTCCCAACCCCAATCTGGTGCCGTGTCCCCAAACCCAAACGCTACCATCACTTCTAATAGCTATCCTACTTTTTACCGATGTTGCCTGCCCTGCCGCTGCTATAACATCACGAATAGGATTAATCGGGTAATCTAAGTCTGAAAAGAAATCGGTGAGCTCTACCCCACTAGCGGTCTCTGGAGTCAACTCTGTTGTTCCTGGGTCTAACCGCTGAACAAAGCGTGTCCAGCTGGGATAAGAGCCCCATTCCAGCAAGTCACCATTTTCCATAATAATCATAGAGGTACGATTGCCTGCATAAATACCTACTGCGCCTGTCATAATCTGTCGAGGCGTTCTTTCCCAAAAGGATTCAGTTGTACTAATGTGAAATGGATTTTGTCCGTGCGAACCATCGGGGCCATCAATTTGATCATCATTCCATGTCCAAACACTGCCGTCTTTCCCTAACGCTAGCACATGAGAGTTGCTAGAAACATATGCAATATTATCCAGTAGGTGAGTTAACCTTTGGTGCGAATTTAATCTCCATAGACTATTATCACTGCGAATTGCATAAATATTCCTTGCTCCCCAATCGAAATCAGCTTTTATCACATCCTCCAAGACCCTTGTAGGGCTTGGATTGTGGTGAGCTCCCCATATCCAAAGTGCTCCGTCTTCAGTAATTGCCAAAGATGTATTGAATGATACGGTTATTGACACCGCTCTCACCGGCAGTGCCACTCTTATTGGCACTGCTGAGTCAACGTCACTGTTGAATGTTCCAGCTACATTTAAATTAGCAGCTCTCCCATTACCTAATTGTCCCTGGTTGTTGCCCCCCCACGCCCAAACTGTTCCGTCACTTGTAAGCGCAAGTGCATGCGACCACCCGGCAGCAACATCTGTCACATCTTGCATTACGGCAACTGGTCTAGACCTGATTTCTAACGCACCATCTCCGATGTGTGCTGCATTCATAGAACCGCCCCAAGCCCAGAGTGTGCCATCTTGCTGTACCGCAAAAGTTGCCGCACCACCAGCGTCCACAGCTACAATGGGGTTGTGAGTTTCTGCATATGCAGTATTTGTAAAAATTGCGCAAAGCACTGCAATTATTATAAAATTGAAAAGTTTCTTTATTATTGCTTTCCTCTTCATTTTCCCTCCTACTAACATAAGCGCACTTATTTTCACAGGACTGCCACGCTCAAAAGCCGTGTGAAAATAATTTATCATACATAGTCTATGACGTTATCGTAATCGTCCTAGTATCACTATTCCAATCAACGCTCACACCAAAGCTTTCTGCAACAAATCTGAGCGGTACAAGTGTTCTGCCGTTTAATACGGATGCCGGAACATCAATTGTAACAGTTTGCCCGCTAACTGTCGGAGATGTGCTTCCTATCGGCAATACCACTGTCGTATCACCCTTTGTTGCAGTAACGGTCTGTGTGGCTTCATTCCAGTTCACTTCTGCCCCAAGGGCTTCAAAAATTGCACGAAGTGGAACTAAGGTTCTGCCGTCCACTACCTGTGGTGGTACATCGAAGATTATCCGTGTGCCGTCTAATACGACATAAATGTCTGTCACAAGTTCGGATTCTGTGGTCGATGGTTGTCGTATGTCAGTAGCAAAACTATATATAGGAATAACCCTGTTAGACGGAAACCCTTGTCCCCATTCTATAGCACTTGCTATCGGAGAAAGACCAATAATCCTATGGAACTCAATTACTCCGCCTTGCCCGTCCAGCATTTCATCCAAATACATCCTAGTATTCGCCGGAATAGGCACAGATTCACCCGCCCATGTTAAGAACGTGTCAGTATTTACACTTATTGTAGCTCCCGGAAAAAAATATATACCAGGGCTCACCAACATCAGGTCCGATCCAAGCAGCACCATATCTGCAACATTGGTTAATGTGATTTCCCAGTGAAAATCTGATTCTTCCATTAAGGGACCAGCACTCACAAAAGAAAGGGTTATTTCGTCCACCATATTCTCTGCCCCGAATTCCCACTCATGTATATCTGTTGCCATCGCACTCGTCGTAAATCCTAATATCACCATACACAACATAAGGCTTATAAACTTCTTCATTTTCTATCTCCCTTGTACATAAATTTTACACAAAAAGACGACCACTTCCTGTAACACAGAAAGCAACCGTCTATAGTGACATAAAAATATTCGGTATCGAAAAAGCTACAGACAAAAAAATTGCACAGTCTAGGCTAGCNTGCTTGCTTGCTTGCTTGCTTGCTTGCTTGCTTGCTTGCTTGCTTGCTTGCTTGCTTGCTTGCTTGCTTGCTTGCTTGCTTGCTT
>WQRL01000016.1 GCA_009786775.1 Oscillospiraceae bacterium | reverse complement strand
AGATTCACACCCGCCGCGCAACAGATAACCAGAGAGTGGCAATTACACTTGCTTCGCTAGGCGTAGACCCCCGCGATGTAGAAGGCTTTAACTTCCTCGCCCCGCTCTCAGACTACGGCTGGACAACATGGCAAGGGGTTAACTCAACAGCCTTTGCACTCATAGCATTTGATGCAAACAACTGGGATATTCCGATAGCCACAGAAGAAAACAGGCCTATTAACGGCACTGGAGTACAGACAACAAGAGAAAACCTAATTGCAAGGCTGCTCGCGGCAGAACTCGACGGCGGCGGCTGGGCGCTTATGGGGGCAAACTATGACCACGACACCACCTTCATGGTAATCCAGGCCCTTGCACCGTATTATAACACCCGCGCAGATGTCACAGCAGCCATAGACCGTGCGCTTGCACAGGCTTCTGCAAGACAAAACGCAAATGGAGGATTCGGCAGCAGCAGCGAAGCGATTGCTCAAGGCATAGTGGCTCTTACCGCCCTCGGCATAGACCCGATGGAAGATGAGCGATTCATCAAAAACGGCAACACCATGATTTGTGCGCTACTGGCATTTTATGTCCAAGGCGGCGGCTTTAGAAACCAGCTCACAAGCACCGGAACTAACGCTATGTCAACAGATCAGGCAGCATATGCCTTGGTAGCCTACTTCAGATTCCTAAACAATCAAACCCGCCTGTATGATATGTCTGACATGTTTGATTCAGACCCGATAATTACAGATCCCACAACCCCTGTCATCCTGATTAGTGCGCAGCCGCAAAATGCGTCAGTGACGGCAGGCAGCATAACGGCCAGCCTGAGTGTCACAGCTACGGTGACACCTGAAGCGGAGCTTCACTTCCAGTGGTATAGAAACACTGTAAACGCAGCTACGGGCGGCACGCCGATAGAAGGTGCAACATCCGCCAGCTTCACTCTCCCGCCAAATCTTGCCCAAGGCACGCATTTCTTATATGTTGTAATTTCAGCGCAAAATGCAACACCTGTAACGTCGAGCGTAGCGGTTGTAACAGTAAGTGCGCCTCAGGGCGGAGGCAATGGTGCCGGTGCTCCGCCACCGCAGCCTAGGGCAGTCATAAGCGTCATAGATCCGAATGCAAGGGCCGGGCAGACCAGGGTGTTCTTTGCAGCACAGGAGTTTGTGCTCCAGCCCGGCGAAACAGCATACAGTTTGCTGCGCAGGACAGGCCTTGAAATCCGTTCGACAGGGCATCCAACTATTCCTGGCAGATACGTAGCAGCAATAAATGGCTGGGGTGAGTTCGACGATGGGCCACTTTCGGGTTGGATGTTCAGAGTCAACGGCGTATTTCCAAACTTTTCGTCATCACTATATAACCTGGGCGATGGCGATGTGGTTGAATGGCTGTTCACACGCGATTTAGGTGCAGATATCGGCGGTGACCACGCAGCCGGCGGGCCAGGCGCAGACACCCCGGGTACGGGCGCCCCAGGCTCAGGCGCACCAGGCACACCAGGTGCCACACCTCCTCCGGGTGGTACGGTGACACAGCCTGGAGGGCAAGTTACAATCCCGGGTGCAGATATTCCTTTGGCAGATTTAGAAACTTGGGAAAACCCATTTGCCGATGTAAACTCTGGCGACTGGTTCTTTGGAGCTGTTAGATTTGCAAACATTAGCGGCATCATGCAAGGCGTGGCCGGCAATGTATTTTCACCAAACACCAATCTATCCCGCGCGATGATAGTAACAATGCTGTGGCGCATGCAAAATGAGCCTGCCCCAGCAGAAAGCAACTCATTTCCTGACGTGGCCTCAAACCGCTGGTACACAGATGCCATTGCATGGGCAGAGGCAAACGGAATTGTCAGAGGTCACGCTAACGGGCTCTTTGCCCCTGGCGAGAATGTTACACGTGAGCAGCTTGCGGTTATAATGCGCAATTTTGCAAGATACTTGGACGTTTACACGTCACACAGCACATTTACCGCCACATTTGCAGATGCTCACACTGTATCTGACTGGGCCTTGGATGCCAAGATTTGGGCAAATGCCGAAGGCATCATAACAGGCCGCACAGAAACAACCCTAGCCCCTGGAGGCTTTGCGACAAGGGCCGAAGCTGCGGCAATGCTCATGCGCTTCATTACAGAAACCGTAAGATAGCCCTTGCTACTACCCCTCGCATACCATAAGTTACCTAATCAGTCTTTGACAACTGATTTTGTAAACTCCTAAATCGGACAATGCCCACACCATAGGGGACGGTGTGGGCATTGACCGTATAGGGGGGGCAAGGGGCAGAAACTACAGCCACTCACCATAGCGCTTGATATAAAATGTTTTTAGAAGCTGCGTCGATAAGCAGTACCCTAGAAGAAGTATGACAAGCCAAGGTATGACACTTACCGGCAAAGCCGTCATATGCAGGCCATTTGCCAGCACCGAAAAACCGATTACTATTGCAACAACAGCAATTAGTATGGTTGAAATCAAAAGCGGCGTGGCTGCAACACTATGTACAAACGGCATTTTCCCAGTACGGATCATATGAATTACAAGCACCTGAGAAACAGTGCCGAAAACAAACCATCCAGCTTGGAACAAAGGAGCCTGCTCACCGCTGTTTGCACCGATAATAAACCACATAACCAAGAAGCATAATATATCAAAAATCGAACTCAAAGGCCCCATAAACCCTAGGAAGGTCTTTATAGACTTGGTTTCCCATTTTCTTGGCTTTGCGAGGTATTCCTTATCAACCTTGTCAAATGGTATGCCCATTTGCGAGAAGTCACACAGCATATTTTGCGCCAAAATTTGAAGAGGGAGCATGGGCAAAAAAGGCATGAATATCGAAGCAGCTATGACTGAAATCATATTGCCAAAATTGCCGCTGGCGGCCATTTTGATGTATTTTACAATGTTGCCGAATGTTCTGCGCCCGTCAAGGACTCCTTCTTTCAAAACCATAAGATCCTTCTTGAGCAAAATTATGTCGGCAGTTTCTTTAGCTATGTCAACAGCGCTATCCACCGATATCGCAACGTCGGCTTGATGCAAAGGCAGGGCATCATTAATTCCATCACCCATATACCCTACAGTGTGGCCATTATTGCGAAAAGCCTTTACAACACGCTCCTTTTGAGCCGGAGAAAGTTTTGCAAACAGGTCACATGTCTTAATGGCTTCGCTTAGAGCAGAGTCGTCCATGCCCTCGACATCTTTGCCAAGCAGGAATTCGGACGTGTCTATCCCAACTTTTCTGCACACTTTAACAGCAACGCCTTCACTGTCGCCGGTTAAAACTACAGTCCGCACCCCATATTCGCTCAAAGCGGTTATTGCGGTTGCCGCACTTTCTTTAGGAGGGTCTAAGAAACCGACAAAACCTATCAAAACCATTTCCTGCTCATCTTCAACATCGAACACATCCACACCCGGCACTTCGTTTTTTTGTGCTACGGCAATCATCCGCAGGCCATCTGCGTTGTGTCTGTCTGCGGTCATGAGCGCTTGCTCTCTTATTTCATCCGTCAGCGGCTGGACGGAGCCTTGCCACTCTACAAATGAACAAATAGAAATAACTTCCTCAACTGCACCCTTTGTTATTAGCTGGTGCTTCCCGTTCTTGTCATCAAGTACCACGCTCATCCGCCGCCTTGTGAAATCAAACGGTATTTCGTCGATTCTCTCGTAATTTGGCAAAATCTCATCAAGGCCATTTTCGCCGGCACGGCTAATAATGGCTACGTCGATGAGATTTTTAAGCCCTGTTTGAAAATAGCTGTTTAGGTAAGCATGGCGCAATATGCGGAAATCATCTTCGCCGAGTACATCCATATACTTTTCAAGTATTATTTTATCCTCTGTAAGAGTTCCCGTCTTATCTGTGCAGAGAATATCCATCTCACCAAAAGTCTGGATTGCACTGAGAGTTTTTACAATAACCTCATTTTTTGACATTTCCACGGCGCCTTTGGCAAGGGTTGAGGTCATTATCACAGGCAGCATCTCAGGTGTCAGCCCCACTGCAATAGTGATGGCAAACAACAATGCGTTGCCCCAGTCGTTTTTAGTAAAGCCGTTAATAAGCAAAATAATTGGCACCATTACCAGCATGAGGCGGATTAGCAGCTTGCTCACTGAGTCAACGCCTGTTTCAAAACTGCTTTTCGACCTATTGCCGGACAGGGACTTTGCCATTGAGCCCACATAGGTGCTGTTTCCCGTAGACAGCACAACTGCGGTTGCGCTGCCACTTACAATATTTGTACCCATGAATCCTAAATTTGATATATCTGTAAGCGAATCCTCAGGGGCATTGCGGATATCGCTATACTTCTCGACAGGGTTAGATTCACCCGTAAGGGCAGCTTGGGCGACAAAAATATCCTTAGTCGTCAAAAAGCGCACATCTGCCGGAATCATATCCCCTGATGACAGTTTAACAATGTCTCCGGGCACAATTGCATCCATTGCAATTTCAAGCAAATCGCCATCCCTATAGACATCTGCTTTGTTCGATATCATCTTTGAGAGTTTTTCCGCAGCAGAGTTTGAGCGCTGGCTTTGGACAAAGGCTACAAGACTTGATATAGAAATTAGCGAGAGAATAATTATAATGGTTACATAGTCAGGCTCCTGCGCATAGATTACATTTGTAAACAGCGTTATTACTGCAATAGCGATTAGCACAAAATTAAAAGGATTTACAACTGAATCCAGCAGGCGGTGCCAAACAGTGTTATTCTTTCCTGTGGTGATAACATTAGCACCATGCTCAGCTTGCATCTCCCCGGCTTGCTTTTCGCTAAGCCCCGCAGGAGATGTTGACAATGACTCATATAGCTCTTCAATAGGCAAAAATGCGCTCTTACATAAGTTAGCTTCGGTTTCGTTTTGTTTGTGCTGGAGCTGAGGGTTAACTCTTCTAAATAATCTCATAGCGGTTACCTCTTCTTTACATCCTGGACGAAACTATGTACCTACATAAGCCCAGTGTAGCTGAACCGCTTTATTTTGTCAACAATTTGTTCATAATTAGCATCGCCGATTCTGGGCAAAATTACTGAATATCGGATAGGCGCGAGTGTTTGCGCACATTTCTGGTGTACTCAGGCAGCAGTTGAGGCGATGTAATACCTGTATTAATTCCGGCATCCTTTAGTGCCTTAGCATATTCTTCCACATGAGAGAGGGTCAGTTCACCCAAGTTTACACTAGGGGCCAGCTCCGCTGCCATCTTGCCTGTGTGGCGGCCGAATACTATAATATCCAGCAGGGAGTTACCCATTAGCCTGTTGCGGCCATGTATTCCGCCTACGGCCTCCCCTGCTACAAATAAGTTCGAAATTTTACCTGTGGTGCCTGCTGCATTTATTTCTATGCCGCCGTTTTGGTAGTGGAACGTGGGGTAGACCAAGAGGGGCATTTTACGCATGTCTATACCGTAATTCATGTACATGCGCAGCATCCCAGGCAGGCTCTTTTCTATCATTCCCGCTCCATGCTTTAGCTCAATCATAGGGGTGTCCAGCCAGACCCCCTCTCCCGCAGGTGTCTTAACACCTTTTTTGTGCGCGCTGCACTCACGTATCACGGCTGCGCAGGCCACATCGCGGGTTTCAAGCGGATGGACAAACACCTCCGCATCAATATTCACCAGCATGGCTCCCAGGGAACGGACTTTCTCTGTAACCAGGGCTCCAAACAACTGCTCGGGAAGCGCAACTCCCGTAGGGTGGTACTGTATGGTGTCGGGGTATAGAAGGTTCGCGCCTGCACGGTATGCTATGACAAGGCCATCCGCCGTGGCACCGTAGTGATTGCTTGTGGGAAAGCCTTGGTAGTGCAGACGCCCGGCACCTCCTGTGGCCAAAATCACAGTCTTTGCCCTGGCAATAAGATACTGGCCTGTTTCCATATTTTTCATAACCGCGCCTGCCGCATTACCTTTATCATCGAGTATAAGCTCCAAGACTGCGCAAAACTCCACTACTGGGATACCCCGGTTTTGCACCTCGTCGCGCAGCACACGCATTATTTCAGCACCTGTGTAATCGGCGCAGGCGTGCATACGCTTGCGCGAAGTGCCGCCGCCATGGGTCGTAATCATAGTGCCGTCAGGGTATTTATCAAACATTACGCCAAGGTCGCAGAGCCACTTGACCGCCCCGGGCCCGTCCATAACTAAACGCCTCAGTAGTTCCGGCTTGGCCTTGTAGTGCCCGCCGCCGAAAGCATCCAAGTAGTGCTGCTGCACCGAATCATTTTCTTTGTCAGCGGCTTGAATACCGCCTTCAGCCATCATACTGTTGGCATCTCCCATCCTGAGCTTAGTCACTATCATTGTTTTAGCGCCTGCATTGTCCGCCTCAATTGCCGCCGACGCACCTGCGCCGCCGCCTCCAATTATTAAGACATCCACATCATAGTCTATACAGGTAAAGTCAAATTCAATTCCCGATATTTTGCTGCGGGAATGAAGGAGCCTGCACAGTTCATTAGGCACCTTCTCACCTTTATTCGGCCCTATTTCAAGAACCGAAAAGCCACCGGGCCTGTAATCCGGGTGAAACTCTTTAAGGAGCGTGTCTTTTTGCTCCGCACTCATGCGCTGCGGCTCAAAGGTCATTCTGCCGGTTCTTGACGACTCCACTTTTTTTATTGAGTCAAGCATTTGCTCAGTAAGCATCTGTATACCCCTCCCTCTTTACTTTTCTATCTCTCTTGAGTCATACAGTTGCTGTAACTCCTCAAGGGGTTTTTCCATCATTTGCAAAATCAGTTCATCAAATTTACCTGCTGCAACATCGGCTGCGCGCTTATTTGTATGTTCACTCTCGGGGTGCAGGTACTTGCCTGTGAGCCTGCGCGCTAAAAGACCCACAAGATTGTGGGAGATTCCCGCAGGGCAGCGGGATACGCAAATACCGCAACTTACACAGTCAAAGGATTCAGCAGCACATTTCTCAAGCTCGTTACGCTGGGCATAAGCTATATACTGCATTACATTTAGATCCCTCGCACATGACTTTGTACAGGCATTGCACCCGATGCACGAATATATCTCAGGGTAGAGCTGCATCATTATCTGCTCTGTGGGCTTTATCCCGTTTATATCGTATATCCGCTTAGCTGCGGGAAAAAAGGGTAGAGTCGCCACGAACATACCGTCTTCAACCTGAGTCTGGCAGGCCAGACAGGCATTTAACTTAGTATCCCCCGATTTTCTGTAAATAGCGGCACATGCCCCGCAAAAGCCGTGCCGGCAGCCGCAGCCCCTAACTAGCTGATAGCCTGCATATTCCATGGCATTCATAATAGTCAAATCAGCAGGCACCAAGTAATGCTTACCGTAAAAATACACATTAGCCATATTTTCCATAATAGATGTCCTCACCTTTCATTTAGCAAAATGACCTATTGCGCTGCGCTGGTTGCCCGCCGCTAGTTGCAAGTTATGCGCAGCACTTATAAAATTGCGCGCCGCTAATGCGCTAATATTCACCCGGCATGCTATCAAGCTCATCACAGCGGAATACCGGGCCGTCCTTACACACATATTTAGAGCCTATGTTGCAACGTCCGCATTTGCCGATTCCGCACTTCATCCTAAGCTCCAGAGTGGTGTATACCTGCTCTTTTTCAAACCCTAAATTTCTAAGCTCTTCCAGTACAAACTTTATCATTATGGGCGGCCCACAGACAATTACCATCTTGTCATTTTTGACGTTTAGCTCCCTTAAATAAGCGGGCACAAAACCCACATTCCCGCTCCAGCCCTCTTGAGGGCTGTCAATGGTCAGATGAACCTGAGTTTTATATTCATCCGGCCATTTCTGCGATATCTCTTCTTTGAAAACTAAATCATCATAGGAACGCGCACCGTACAAAATATCGACTTTGCCGTAATCTTCCCTCTTGTCAAGCACAAAGTTTATAACAGACCTTACGGGCGCAAGGCCTATGCCCCCCGCAATAAACAAAAGGTCTTTATTCTTAAACTCTTCAAGGGGAAATGCGTTGCCGTAGGGCCCCCGGATTGTAACTTGGCTCTCGTCCCCCAGTGTGTGCAGATAGCTCGTAAGCACCCCGCAACTCTTTATGCTAAACTCCATCAGCTTCGTGTTTGTGGGAGCTGAGGTAATTGAGAACATAGCCTCCCCCACCCCCGGCACAGATATCATTGCGCACTGCCCAGATTTGTGGTCAAAGGCTTTTTTGCCCTCTATATCCGTTATGCTAAATGTTTTCACATCAGGGGTTTCGGTTTTAACCTTTGTAATTACCCCGATTTGCGGGATAAGGGAATCTTGTTTACACATCAGCTTTCACCACCAAACTATTTATAACCTTGATTATATTCAGCGATGCCGGACACTTGCTTACACAGCGCCCGCAGCCTACGCAAGAAATTTCGCCACCGTTATTTTCAGGGTGGTACACAAGTTTGTGCATAAACCTTTGTCGGAAGCGCTCTTTTTGCGAGTTGCGTATATTCCCGTGAGCCATCATGGTGAAATCTGAATACATGCAAGAGTCCCAGCAGCGGTAGCGCAGGATTTCTGCGCCCGTGCCGTGATCTTGGACATCGTAACACTGGCAGGTCGGGCATAAGTAAGTGCAAATTCCACAAGCAAGACAGGTTTTGTGAAGCTCTTCCCACTGCGGAGCATCGAATAATTCAAGAAGTCTGTCGGACTTTAGTTCCTGCAAAGGCAACTTCCCCCACGGAAGCTCAGAGGCTTTTTCACGTATGGCGCCTTGCTCTTGGGCGATATCCCCTATGTCTGCTTTTTGAAAAAACTTTGACAACTCAATAATAAGGCTCTCCCCTTTTGCGCTTTGAGCCTGCGCATAGAGCTGACCTACTACCTCCCACATAGCCACATCCGCCTTGGGCTCGGCGGGGTCAATCTCAAATGCGGTACAGAAGCAAGTTGCGGTCGGGTCTAAACAGGCGAGAGACATTATTATACCCTTTTCGCGCCTTGCCTCATAAAACTTGTCCACAGGCTCACTGAGATATACTGAGTCGAGTATCTCCAGCCCGCGTGAATCACAGCTTCTTATTCCGAATATGGCAAAAGGGCTACTTGGCAAGTCCTGAGGCTTGACGCTGAGTTTTGAACCCTGGCTTTGTGCAGAAAATAGGTGCTCAACCTGCGGCAGGAAAAAATCTTTAGGGGATTTCACTGTCTTTAATGTGCCGAGGTCAACCTCAACGCCCTGCGAAAAAGGCTCAAAGTTTACAAGCCCGCCTCTTCTAACAGGCACATAAACATCCATTAGCTCAGCCATATGCGTTAACATTTCCGGCATATCTTGCATATTCATTTTATACATCAGCCTGCCCCCCTTGGTGTATGATGCCGGGTTCGGGGTCTGTTTTCGCGTTAAAATCTGTTAGGGGACCCTGGGCGGAGATATCTTCACCCGCTTGGTACGGGCCGTATAGAGTGTTTATATCCTTGATGAACTTTCGGTTAAGCAAGTGCAGCTCAATCAGTTGAGGACACACCCTGCTGCACTCCCCGCAATCCGTACACCTGCCTGCGACGTGATAGGCGCGGATTATGTGAAACATCTGATCTTCAAATGTGGAAACACTCGCTTTTTGCCCCGTATCATACTTGTTGTTATCAAACACACATTTGCGGCAATTACATGAGGGACAGACATTTCGGCAGGCATTGCAGCGTATACATCTTGAAAGCTGCTCATGCCAAAAGCCGTAGCGGTTGCCGCTGCTCATCTGCTCCAGCTCCAAAACCCCTTCAAAGCGGCTGCGGGCTTCTCGCGCATTTAGCTGCTCCCCCACTAGCTCATCATAGACAACGTGCTCTGTCTTGGTGCAGACTAGACATCTCTCCAGAAGCTCCGTCCCCTGCATTTCCTCAAGGCGTATATTACCCTCGCAGCCTATGCCGATTATGTACACGCTTTCTCTTTTAATTAAGTTCTCTTTGACGAGCTGGTTAAAACTATAGCTGTCACAGGGCTTCAGAAACACTAGGATTTTCCCCTCTTTGAGGTTTAGCCCTACTAAATACTTGCTCAAGTTTGCAGCACAGTATTTATCATAGACCAAGTTCTCAAGCTCCTGAAGGCTCTCAAATATGGCGGGCTGAGAATCCGTTATGAAATCTCCTCTTTTCCAGCCGGCTGCGCAGGTTATTTCGCCTGACAGAAGCAACTGCTTGGCTCTTTCAATCATTAAATCCTGTATCATCCCCTGCCCTCCGTAGGCTCCGCGCCTTGGCCGCCCTGACCGCCTTGACCGCCGAACCCTGTGTACGCTGAAAAGTTTGCGTGAAGCTCCTTGCGCAAGCCCCCTGCAATTTTCTTGTTTTTGCCCAGAGCGTGTATTTGCTTTGTAAATGCCCTCATTGTTTCGGCAAATTTCGCGCCTTCCGCTGCTGAAACCCACTCAAGATGCGTGCGCTGCTTCTCAATGCCCAAGTAGTCAAGCATCGAGAAAAACAAAGTAATACGCCGCCTTGCGTAGTAATTTCCTGTGCTGTAGTGGCAATCTCCGGGATGGCAGCCGCAGAGTATCGCCCCGTCGGCGCCTCTTTGAAATGCACGCAGCACAAACAAAGGGTCAATCCTGCACGAGCAGGGCACTTTTATAATCTTAACCTCCGCGGGGTAGCTAAGCCTGCTTGTCCCCGCCAAGTCCGCCCCTGCGTATGAGCACCAATTGCAGCAAAACGCTACAATCAAAGGGGTAAAATCTTCGTTATCTAAATTATCTAGCTTATCTAGCGGCATAGAGCATCCACCTCCGCTGTTATTTGCCTGTTTGAAAAGCCGAGCAAGTCCATAGCCCCGGATGGGCATGTCACTACACAGGCTCCGCAGCCCTGGCACAGGGCTTTGTTCACCGCCGCTATGCGCCTAACTTCCTTTTGTCCGTGGTCGTTTATCTGCGTTTCTTCATAGACTACCGCGCCGTAAGGGCAGACCTTCTCACATGCCGAGCAGCCGTTGCAGTACAGGGGATCTACATCGGCGGTACATGGGTTTGTCACCAGCTTATTTTTTGATAAAAGGCCGATTACTTTTGCGGCAGTAGCACCTGCTTGAGATACCGTTTCAGGGATGTCCTTAGGCCCTTGGCACGCACCTGACAAAAACACACCGGCCGTCGGGCTCTCCACGGGCTTTAGTTTGGGATGAGCCTCTGTCATAAAACCATTAGTATCTATGCTCGCCGACAGCATTGCAGCAAGAGCTCTGGTGGTCGCCACAGGCTCTACGGCTGCCGCCAGCACAACCATGTCAGTTTGCATGGTAAGCTGCCTGTTATCAAGCATATCAGCAGCGCGGAGCCACAGATGATCCCCCATGTCCACCACTTTGCCGACTTGGCCTTTGATATAGTTGACTCCGTATTCCTCTGCGGCACGGCGGTAAAATTCGTCAAAATTCTTTCCGGGCGTGCGCACGTCTATGTAAAACACATCAACCTTTATATTAGGGTACTTCTCTTTTACCAGCATGGCATGTTTGGCTGTGTACATGCAGCAAATCTTTGAGCAGTAAGGCTTTGAGCGCGGCGTAACATCTCTTGAGCCCACACATTGGATAAATGTGATACTCCTTGGCTTTCTGTTGTCAGATAACCTTACAAGCTCCCCCTTTGTCGGTCCGGCGGCGTTTGTAATGCGCTCGAACTCAAGGGAGGTTATTACATCAGGGCTTGTATAGCTATATTCGCCAAACTTTTCCAAGCTAACAGGTGTAATGCCTGTGGCCATTATTACCGCGCCATATTTTTGCTCAACTAGCTCATCTTCTTGCTCAAAGTCAATAGCCTGAGGCGCACAGACGGTTTCACACAGGCCGCATTTGCCCGTCTTAAACTTAAGGCAGTTTCGCCTGTCTATTACGGGGACATTGGGGATAGCTTGGGCAAAGGGTGTGTATATTGCAGTTCTGCCACAGAGGCCTTCGTCAAATTCACTGGGGATTTTTTTGACAGGGCATTTGTCATAGCAGGCTCCGCAGCCCGTGCATTTGCCCATATCAACGCTCCGGGATTTTTTGCGTATAGTAATTGTAAAGTCGCCCACGAAACCCCCGACAGACTCCACTTCGCTGTAAGTATGAATGGTTATGTTCTCATGGGATGCCGCATCCACCATCTTGGGCGTCAGGATGCAGGCTGAACAGTCCAGGGTGGGAAAGGTCTTGTCTAGCTGCGCCATTTTGCCGCCTATGCTCGGGCCTGCCTCAACTATGTCCACCTCAAAGCCAGCCTCGGCAATATCGAGGGCACATGACACACCTGCTATGCCTCCGCCGATTACAAGGGCACGCTTCGTCACAGGGCTTTCGCCCGGAAACAGAGGGGTGTTGCGGTGGACTTTGGCAATTGCCGCACGGCTCAGCGCGCACGCCTTGTCCGTTGCCTCCGCCTTATTTTTGTGAACCCAGGAGCACTGCTCCCTTATATTTGCCATCTCAAGCATAAATGGGTTAAGCTCTGCACGCTGCGCAGCCCGGCGGAATGTGCTCTCGTGCATACGCGGCGAACAAGCGCTTATCAC
>WQRL01000015.1 GCA_009786775.1 Oscillospiraceae bacterium | reverse complement strand
GATGGAGCAGCAAGATTCCATGAAATAAACGAAGGCTCTGTTTATGAGTACGTGGCTCATGGGGTAATCCATTACATCATGTCCAATTATGATAGGGCAGTAGCTGTATGGATGAACGGAACAATAGAGGTTTTTATTCAAGGCAATGTTACTGAGGCAGATTTAATAAAAATGATAGATTCAGTGTATGGAGGTTAAGTTTTGTGAAACGTTTTGTATGTTTTCTCACGGTATGTGTTATTTTGTTAGGTGTAGGTGCTGGCGGAAGCGCATTAGCTACGCATGTTGAGACGCCGCTAGATGGGATGATAGGTATTGACCCGCATGCAAGCCGATATCTCGCGTCTTATGAGGCATGGACTTCTCGGGCAAGAACTGGCGGTCTTCTCGTTGAATTCTCCGTCTCTGCTACGAGGCAGAGTCCAAGTGTAGGCGCACAGCAAATAGTAGTGCAGCAAAGAAATGGTAATTCATGGACAACTGTTAGAACTTTTTTCAGTGCTATTACAAGCGGCATGATGGGCAGCAACACCCATAGCCACGGAGGAAGTGTCACATTTATTGGCACACCGGGTCGGGAGTACCGAGCTTTGGTTACATTTTTTGCTGGTGGTGCGACAGGGGACACGCGAACATTTACCACAAATTCCACAGTTTTATAGTAGGTACTTGCATAGTTTGGCGGCGTTCAAGTTGGATGCCGCCAATTTTTTTTGCAATTTTCAAAAATAAATGTGATTTTTTGGCCTCTTGAAAACACGTATATAAATAGAGGGAAAAATATTGAACGACTGAAATGTGAAGGAGGGCTTACATGAGAAGCATTGATTATGGTTGAGCCTATGCACTTTTATTGAAACAATTGTATTTCACATGAAAAGAATGGTAAGGAGTCAATTTGCATTATGGCAATAAATACGTTAAATCCGCTACTGCGTTCCGATGCAGCCACGGTTGAAAAAGAATATCAGCTAAAGGAGGTAGAAAAAACCACCCAGCCGGACAAGAAAATTGCCGACCCTTCGCACAAGCCGGTTCAGGATGCCGACGCATTCGATAGCGCACCGACTTTTGAGTATTACAACAACTATACCCAAAGCGGCAAAAATTACTACGACTTGCAGGTGCAAGAGCCTCTCCACTCGGAACTGGCATTGGCAAACATCGAAGCGGCATCAAGCGCCGGTGTTGAGGAAACACGGCCTTATGCCTCAGCCGCGCCAATGACGGAGATTGACAGATTAGTGCAGGCACTTCAAGAGAATGATGAATTTATGAGGATTCATTCCAGCAGAAACCGGCACGACCTTTGGGGATTTGATGAATGGCAGGAATTGGGACGCAATTTCATAGAGAACCTGTCTGACGAGGACTACGAACTGCTTCAAAAGATGCTCTGGACACGAATGAGAGAAGATCTTGTGCGTTCCATAAATGACCGTCAATGGCTAAATGAGCAAGTTCGCAACTATGAGCAGTTTGCGCTTAACTGGCTTCACAAAGGTTCCGATGTCTCTTTTATGGTGGAACATCAAGTAGAGCGTAAGCAAATGAACGAAGATCGCATAAGATTTCTAAAAGACAATGCCACAAATAGCCATTTAGAATTAGATTTAGTCTCAATCTGGAATACTCCACCCAGTGCGGATTCATCCGTTGTTGCGGGTTCATCTTTTGAGAGCTTTTTGTCAAACAACTTTAGAACCGTTGTAAATCAGTTCATAAACCTGAGCATGAAAGCAGGGGAGCTAACTGATGCTGGGCGCCTACTCAATCCGGGAGCTGCATATACTGAAAGCATGCAAGGGCCAGGTGCCACATTTTCCAACAGAATGGGGTCTGTCGCAGATTACGTGAACGCACGATTTGCGGAGGCCCAGCGGCCTTTGCCAAAAATGGAAAGATTTACGATAACATTTAATAACGATCTGACATTTCAGGTGCGTGGCGGCACGAGCGACGATGCCGAATTTATGCAGGGCATCTTGAACAACGCAGGCAGTTGGCTAATGGATCAGGTCATGAGCTCTATCCGTTTCCACAGGGGAGAAAACGGAGAAGTCCACCCACTACTTAAGTCAAGCAATACTTGGCAGCGTATTGCAATAGATCGCGGGTTCGGGTTTATAGAAATGCCGGATGAATTCTTGAATGGGCTGCCAAAGCTTGCCGCTGTACAGCACCGTCAGGCAACAGACGAACTAATCCGTCGGGTGCATGGGTTTGGCCTTGACGATGTGTATATTAAAAACGGCGAACTCAGAGGCAGGACAGACGAGATAACGGATATCATAAGAAACGACCCGAGGTTTAAGGCTCTGCATCACGAATCCGCGATAAAAAGTGCAATCAATATTCCAAGGGAACACGACTTGAGCTTTTTTAACATGACCTTTGAAAACGGCAGATTTTCACTGATACATTAAAATAATTGGAGGAACGATAATGACAACAATGATAAAGAGAACATATAAAACACTGCTGGCATCAGTAATTGTACTGATTTTAGCTGTATTTACTCTCAGCCCTGCGCAAGCACAAAGGGCTGACGTAGAGTTCAGTTTTGCATCATTTACTCACAATGACGAAATTAATGCATACGACGGATTCGGCAGAATAAGAAGCGGCTTTGCCCCACACAGGAGGGTGGGCACCGGAGGCCGGGTTCGGCTGGAGCAGCAACGTATTGAAAGAGCAAGCCGTATTGGCGCTTTTGTGCGGGGACAAGGAGATAAACACCAATATTTCGGCTACAGCTTTACTTCTTCTTCCCCAAGTACAGTGCCAACGAACGTACTGTCAATCTACGCGCACAGGGATGTACGCTTTACTATAAAGGGTTTTACCGGTAATGTTAGCAACCCCTATGATGATAGCTACACCATCATAGCAAATCAAAATGGCATAATTAGTAATTCTTATATTATTGAATTCGAGCAAAGCAGCAACGGAGACATGGTGTTCTACTTTATACAACTAAGAACCTTTCCCATTGGTGACATTAGAACACATTTCTATCTCAATATATATACAAACTCCAACGAAACACTTCATTACAGTGTATGGTTCGGCGCTCCATTATTGGGGCGTGCCGCTACAAGCTATAGTTTTAACACCTCCGTTTCCCGACCTAATGCAAGGTCTGCTTTTGTTACGGCACACCTGCCAAGCCCCTTCCTCAACATGCATGGATTAGGTCACTTACACCAATCAACACAAGAAACGTAGACAGGCACCTGCTTTCAAACTTTAACGCAGTTGAAGCGCTTGTGCCAGGCAGGAATGCTGCCATCCCAATTCGGCTACAAGAAGGTATAACAACTCGTGCAAATATTTCAAGTTTTTCAAACTATCGGCTGCAAGGCACACACCAAAACCGACTTCATGTTGATTGGCCTTTTGGCTCAGGTACCGGCACTTTTACTGCTTTCTATACAATGATTGTCGAATATTATTTTATGTTCGGAAGCCGCGATTCCTTGCGGATACCGCAAAACGCCAGAAGGGCGATGCATGTGGACTTAGAAAACGAAACACTGTCGATAAGCGGGTTAGACAATGTAAACCTCCAGTTCTTCATACCCGGTGTCAACGCATCTTGGCAAAACCTTGGCACGGGTTCCGGAGGTACATGGGACATAACAAACCTTATCGGCGCCGGACCAAGAACCGTCATAGTGGGCTTAAACGAGGCAAACTTGATTGGCTCATTTGATCTGCCCGCCAGGCCTGCAGCTCCGGCCACGCCTGTGGTAGTTTATAATGACAGTGGGAATCCGGGGATGGCCGTCCTTATGGGGATGACAGAAGCAATGGAATACCGCCTGCCGTCATCACCCGCCTGGACGCCTAGCGACGGCAGCGACGTCGTGTTCGATATCCCGGCAAGCAACCAGACGCTCCAAGTAAGGTTTATACGGACTGGCGCAGTAGCTTCGATGTCGCGCCAGCTAACGCTCTTAGCTCCGGGGGCTGCCCCAAACGTCACGGTCAATACAACGGCAGAAACTATCGGTACCGTGACAGCCAATATGGAACTCAGCACAGATGGCATAAATTGGGCTCCAATAGGCCAAGACGGCACTGCGCACGACATATCCGCAATAATTGACTCAGCCGTGGGCGGCTCGTTAACAATCTATGTGCGCAGCAGAGCCACGGAAACTGCGCCGCTCACGCAGGCGAGGCTGCTGACGGTGCATCCAAGGCTTGCAGCTCCCACGACGCCCACGCTAAACCCCATTACATTCGTGCTTGCTGGAACCAACAACACCATGCAGTGGCAGCAGCAAGGCGCAAGCGCATGGACAAATATAGCCGGGGCAAGCATCAACCTGGCCAATTTAGTTGGAGCTTCCGACAGCATTGTCCTTGTGCGCTTCAGGCCCACAGCAGCCAACTCGGCGTCTTTGCCTATTGAGATTGTATTGCCGGCACTTAGGGAAGCGCCTGCGCAACTGACATTAAACACTGCTACCGAACGGTTAGACGGCGGCATTCCCGGCAGGGTTTACCAGCACTCGGTCAACGCAACAGCCTGGACCAACGTCACGGCTGCTGCAGACGGCTCCATTGCGGTAACGGGCTTGATAGCCGCAAATGCCAGGGACGTGCATATCAGGGAAGCGGCAACCGCTTTGCTCCCGTTCTCCGATCATGCAACATTCACGTTGCCCGGCCGCCGTGCGGCACCTGCGGCGCCTGCGCTTGTATTTAATAGTACCGCATATCCGGACCAAGCAGTGCTGACCGGCCTTGACAGCACAATGGAGTTCAGGTTAAGCACAACGGCGGCATGGACCGCGTTTGACGGTGCCGCCCCTGTGTTTAACATACCGGCGGCCACACAAACCTATCAAATTCGAATCATGGCAACAGAGGATAATTTCGTCTCCACTGTTAGGTCAATACCGCTTCCTGCGAGGAGGGCCGCACCGAATGTCACGATCAACACTACAACAGAGCGGCTTGCCGGGGTGACAACGGCTCACGAAGTCAGCATCAACGGCGCCCCATTCGTCCCCGTCACAGCCGAAATGGTTACGGCATATACTGCCGGGTCCCTAATTTCGGAGATGATAGACGCCCTGTCGGCAGGCCAGACAGCTACGCTGAACTTCCGTTTGCCTGCAACGCAAGCGCTTTCCGCAAGCCATCCAAGGACTGTAACGCTCTTCAGTCGCCTGCAGCCGCCCACAACACTGCAGTTCAACAACGCTACATTCACGCTGACGGGCACGACGAACGCAATGCAGTGGCAGCTGCAGGGCGCAACCGCATGGACAAACATCACTGCCACAACCCTTAACCTCACTGCCCAAATCCAGAGGGATTCCGAAAGAATAATATACGTTAGATTTAGGCCCACTGCTTCCAACTCAGCATCAAACCATGTAGTCATTACACTGCCGATGATGGATCCGGCTCCGAGCGGGCTGTCGCTTGACTTGGCAAACGAGCTTGTTGTCGGCGGCGTTCCGGGGCGGGTATACCAGCACTCAGTCAATGCAACGGCATGGACCAGCATAACGGCCGGGGGCGACGGCTCGTTCTCCATAGCCGGTCTGGTAACCGCATCCGCGAGGAACGTACACATTAGGGAGGCCGCAACTGCCACAGCGCCATTTACCGACCATGTCACAATCGTCTTGCCGGGGCGCCCTGCTGCGCCGACCGCCGGGGTGTTTGTGTTCAACAATCCCACTTATCCCGACCAGGCAGTTCTGATGGGGCTCGACAGCAGGATGGAGTTTAGGCTTGGCACGACGGCAGCGTGGACGGCCTTTGACGGCAGCAACCCCGTAGTCGGCGTCCCCGCTGCAAACCAGACGTACCAAATCCGATTCAGAGGGACGGGGGGAGCTTTCCCGTCGGCAGTCAGGTCACTGACGCTGACAGCTAGGGCGGCAGCTCCGAATGTAACAGTCAACACAACTACAGAGCGGCTTTCTGGAGTGACCGTCAACCATGAGGTCAGCATCAACGGAGGCCCGTTTACTGCGGTAACCGGCGAAATGGCCGCAGGTTTTACTACCGGCACCACAATAGCCGACATGACAGACGATATCGCGCCCGGCTCTACCGTGACACTGAGCTTCCGCATCCCTGCAATTGATTCCAGGGCTGCCAGCAACGCAAGGGTGATTACGCTGTTTGCGCGGCCGGATGCGCCGACTGCACCGTTTGCATTCAATGTCTCGACAAACAGGATAACCGGTGCGACCACCGCCATGATGTGGCGGGTGCCGGGCGGAAACTGGACAAATGCTACAACAAGCATAACTCCGCCTGCGGGATGGACGGTGCTGGAATTTGCGTTTAGGCCCACTGCCTCTGCGGCAAGGTCCTGGGTTACGGTTTTTGCAAGGCCCGACGCCGCTTCGCTGGACGTGAACGTGCAGGGGGAATCGGAAACTTTGCTTGAAGATGCCGAAGCTTATCCGGACAGTGCTGAGCCCCTTCCCGATGATGCGGCGAACCGCCCAGGCGCTGCGGAAAACTATCCCGATGGGTACGATACCCTGCCGGACTATGCTTATGATTTGCTCAGCGAGCTAGAGTAGGCCGTTTGCATAACCAAAAATCCCCTCAAGCGCAGCTATGCACTTGGGGGATTTTTAATTT
This sequence comes from Oscillospiraceae bacterium, assembly GCA_009786775.1. Taxonomy (GTDB): domain Bacteria; phylum Bacillota; class Clostridia; order Oscillospirales; family Oscillospiraceae; genus WRMH01. The sequence goes on along the minus strand of WQRL01000015.1, from coordinate 5,979 downwards.
GCGGCGCATACAAGTTTGTTTTGCTCCGCCGCCTGGCCAGCTGCCCTAGGTTCGTATGTAACTTGACAAAAACGCAACATCAAAAAGGCGGTGCAAAAAATTTTTCGACATTTTCAAAAATAAATGTGATTTTTTGGCCTCTTGAAAACATATATACTATAGAGGGGAAAATTTTTGGAAATCAATTCCTGCACTTGGAATCACGGATTTGCCATTAACCAATCTTGCGAACAGGGAGGTGTAGGTGCAATTCGCATTTGGGCCGTTAGAAACTAGGCGGGAATCGCCCAACGCTTATACGTTTGTTGTTTGCCACGGCGGTATTCGCTTAACTTAGTTTAATGGTGCGGTAGTGTGGCACACATAGAAAAGGAGATATTACATTGAAAAGAAGATTAGTTACATTTACTTTAGCACTGATGATGATTGTCAGCATTTTCAGTCTCAACGCTTTTGCCGCTGCACCTGCAATCGGCGATGAGATTCAAACGGTTGTAGTTGACTTAGCAGATGTGCTAGTTCCGCTTTCGTCATCTAGCAGAGCTTACACCAGGGTTCAACACGCAGGACATAGGGCAGGAACGGGCCCAGTCCAATCTCCCCCTGAAACACTTGACTTATCAGGCGTGATTCCTAACAATAGAGAGATTGTCAGCATCACTGTACATGTGCCTTCAAACATTAGGGTAACGCGGTCACAGTTCACAGCCATCCAGAATTTTGAAATTACGCATCAGAATGGGCGGGTTGCAACCATCCCGTTTACTCATACAGACAACCCTGGCGCAAATAGCAGAAGCATAGCATTTGCCGGCTTGAACGCAGGCGTACGGTATACGTTGCGCATTACAGGCTCCGTGCTCAGTAACACCACTGGTCTCGACGGCTTCACAGTATTTCCTGGTGCGAGACTTATTGTTGAATTCAGATAATCTATTGTGCAATAGCCCTACCTAAGAAAACACACTAAGTCACACTGCCCACTATTAATATAATCGCATACCACTTGGAAAGTAGTTTTAAGAATGTTGCACAAATGGCTTTTTTGCGCCATATATGATAATTAGATTAGCCTAGTAGCTCACAAACTAGCACACCTATACACGGACAACAAAGTACAAAGGAGGAGCGTATTAGTGAACGTAAGCAATTTGCTAAGTAACGTCGCTGAAAAACCAGTTTTTACTGGCACGACGGACGAATTGCAAAACAAACAATGTAGTAATTCTAGTGAGGGAACAGATAGCGGGCCAGTGAAAGTTGTGGATTCATTCGGTAGCGCACCGGATATTGACCATTATAACAATTATTCCAAAACGGGTGTGATTGCAGAAAATATTGCCCCACATCAAGCGTCGCTTTCGCAATCGCCTAGAACATCGAAACACCTGCCCGGCGCAGTTCCGGACTGGACCAACATACCGAGCAGAGGAATGAGCGCATTGTCAAAAGATGAAATCCGACAGCGGGTTCGTGAGCTTGGCGTTGCATTAGCAAATGCCACATCGGATGATGAGAGGGGTGAAATTCTTGAAGAGTATTGGAGTTTGCAACTCCAATTTATTTCCCATGCTTCGCCTGATAGAAAAGCAATACACGCTAGAGCCGTGGAAACAATAGAGCGGCATGCAGGAGGAGGTCAAGGCTTCGGTTTATCCAGTCCCAGAACCTTGCTTGACCACCTAATTTCTCGTGATAACTCATCAATGGGCATGAGGTTTGATAAGGCTTACCCTATTGCTGGCGGCGGCTCGGTGACTGCTAAAATGGTGACTGGCGGCGGCGCAACCTTCCGTGTTGAACACTTGGGGGAACCGGTTCTAATAATAGGTGTGGGGCAGAGTCAAGGCAACGGCGTGTTTTATAAGCTGACATCAGCTGAAAGCACCCTTAAAAGGGAAATCGTCGATTTATTCGACAGAGCTGCTGGGCGTAGCCCCATTATTTGGGATTAAGCATGAGGAAAGCGGCTTGACCGCATATCACATGCAGCGCCAGCGGTTAGGATTTCAAAGTATAGTTTAGATAATGTAAACGGATGTATTTATACGGTAATTTTGATCAAGGAGGACAGAGGGGGAAACAACTAGAATTGTAGTATAAGGAGAAAAATAATGAGAGTCGTCAATAAACAGCTGCACAACCAAGAGTTTGTAGCTTGAAAGGCAGTTGATGAAGTGGGTATCACAACGGAGAAAGAGCCGCAACTTTCGCCGGAAGAATTGGAGAGCTTGTGGGCTGATTACAAAAAGATCGGCGATGTCAATGCAAAGCACTGTATACTTTTGCACTACAATTACCTCGTAAAATGGATTGTCAGGAGGGTGATGCCGAAATACAGCGAATATAGCGAGTATGACGACCTTGTAAGCTGCGGCATACTAGGTCTCATAGACGCTGTTGACAAATTTCAGTTAAAACATAACGTGAAGTTTGAAACCTATGCAAGTTTGCGTATACGAGGCGAGATTTTAGACTATATGCGGGAGCAGGATTGGGCTCCTCCAAGCTTGCGAAGTAAGATAACCGCTATCAACAAGGCTTTTGAGAAATTTGAGAATAAAAACGGCATCTCTGCTACAGAACAGGAAGTCGCCGATTCATTAAACATGCAGCTCGAGCAAGTTCAAGAAATTCTGGCGCAAGCACATATGTTTAATCTTATGAACTTTGAAGATACTCTAGACACAATTAATTATTCCTTTAGGGGGCAGGAAGAAAGCACGCCGGAAGATGAGCTTTTGCTGCAGGAGCAAAAAGAACGCATTACGGAAGCGATTGATTTGCTGCCGGAAAGAGAACGGCTTGCAGTTACGCTGTATTATTACGAAGGTCTTCTGTTGAAAGAAATCGGAAACATATTGAATGTGTCTGAATCCCGAGTTTCTCAGATGCTTTCGAAAGCTCTTCTGAAAATGCGCAGGGCATTGAAAAACGACGTGTAGAAACGCTGATTATCCCATAAGAGGCATGATTGCTATAACCCACACCCATTGAGCCGCAACCGACTGATTACTGCTCTTATATGCAAAAGCAACCGCAGTTTTTTATAACCGGCGGTATACCAAACGGCCTATAACAGCTTATCGTAAGCGGAATTAGCTTTGAGCGGGAGGTGATGCCGTGAGCGCAATAAATCGCAGGGTCGAGATAGTGCGGATTCTGCGCGGGACAGCAAAGACTACCATGCCCAGCCTTGCCGATACGTTAGGAGTGTCCATTAATACGATAAAGCGCGACATTTTGGCGCTCACGGTTGACGACGGATTCCTTAAACACCATTCAGGGTCGCGGCGGCGGTGTCATACTGTGCGAAAAAGACCACTCGCACAGGCGCATCCTCAGTCGTGAGCAGATAGCGGTTTTGGCTGAGCTTATAGAAACCACGGATAATGTATATCACGCTGAAATCTTGGGCGGCATACTTAGGGCCTATGCTTGAGCCGGTTCTTTGGGCGATTGTTTCATAATGACGGATAAATCGGTTATGAAAACTCAAATTATTTTTCTAAACAGGCCAGCTTATGGGCTGTTTAAAGTGTAGTATTAGTAGTATTAGTAGCAAGTAGCCTATGCCACAAGCCGAATTGCGGTACATGGCGATGGTGTGCAGGTTATTGAGGGGCGAAAATGAATACATATAGGGCAGAAATTATCAATGCCGCAATAGATTTGTTTGCCGAGTACGGCATCAGTAACGTACCTATCAAGATGATAGCTGTAAAAATACCTATATCAAGGTCAAATTTCTACTATTATTTCAAAAGCAAAAACGATGTAATAGATAGCATTATTAATGAATTTGACGGCATGATCGCAAGGAGCATCAGTATGATAAAGCAGCAGACCGAAACAGGCATAGACGCAGAAAGCCTTCTGACGAGACTTTTTCTGGCTTTTGGCAAAGAAGATTCGCAGCGGGGACGCAAAATCACCCGAATCATCTTTGCCAACCACGGCTACGACGAAAGGATTGGCAACTATTTGAAAGAGAGCTTTTTCCATGAGCGCGAAGCCCGGATTTCATGTATTTTTGATATGCTTGTCACAGGAGGCAAGGTCAAGCCGCTTAACACCGAAACGGCAGCCCGCATGCTCAACAAGTTCTTCATAGCGTCAGCTTTGGAAGACACATTCGAATATCCGTTCGAAAAACACGAAAAGCCCCAGTGTCTCAACTGTCTGAGGAAAGACTGCCTCTATCTTATAAAGAAAATATTAAGTGGAGAATTTGAAACATAGTCAGCAGTGATCCCCCTCCCACTGGCAGACTGTCGCACGCTGACCGCCGACACCGTCGAAAGGGCGATGATAGAATGTCACAGGTAAGGCCGCAAAANCGCAAGGCATCGCTTCACCGAAGCACCAACCGCCTCAAGGTGCAAAAAGAAAATAGATTCCTAAAAGGCATCCGAAAGATGAAAAACCATCACTGTCAAAAATGTTTTTGCTACCGCTGGGGAGGCTGGTATCATGGCAGGCCACCTACATGGCATGGAAATTTTAACAATAGCTTACACATCTGCAAGCCATACGACTGTAGGGAGCCTCCTTCTGCGAGCTTTTTTGCAGCCTTGCATAAGGTTCACCCACGGGCGCGTCCGCCGCCGATACTTCCGCTTATCCAAACCCAAAGCAGCGAGTATGGATTGGAGGTAAGCATATGGATATGGCCACCGTGGATATTGAGTACAGGCTCGCCNGNGGGCAGCGGATTCGCATTGAGGTTTCCNTTGAAGTCAAAGAATTGCTGGAGCATTCTAGCCGACAAACCCGCTCCCAAAGGCGTAAGGATAGGCGTTACCTTGACTTCGTGGGCGGCGTTCAAGAATTTGAACGCTTCGCATCGCCGCACGAGGACTTCGCCGACCTTTTGAATAAGGCGGACAGCTATAAACGACTTTATGCGGCCATTGACAGGCTGCCCAATCTGCAACGGCGCAGGCTGAACCTCTACTACTTCGAAGGGCTGACCTACCGCCAAATTGCTGAAACAGAAGGCGTTGGCCTTGCGGCCGTTGCCCGTTCGGTTAAGCGAGCGTTAAACTCGCTTAATGGGCTACAAGCCCAATAGCCACTGTTTANTATGGCTCTGAGTTTTGCTTGGAGCCATTTTTTGCCGTAGATTAGAAAGCCTGTAGAGTTGAGCTGTTCACAGGGGAGATGCTTATGGCAGAGAACTCCTTGGCTGTAGACCAGAAAGAGGCGCTGCTTGAGTTTTTAAAGAAAATCTGAATTGGACGCAAGGCAAAATGTACTCGGCAGACAGTCAAACTGCAGGACACATCTTTATTTTTTGTTAACGACATAAAAACAGGGTCAACAAAACGCCCCTAACTGCCCTAGTAAGTAGAGGGATATTTTTCTGCGAGAAAATTGGACTTTTCCACTCCTGATAATCCGGCTTGCCGCACCGCAACCAAGCCGTCTAGGTGGTTAGTTAGTCCATGACAGGGGTGTACAGGCCGTGTGTTGTACAAAAAATGTCATTTGCAGACTGTGGGCAAAATTTTTCAAAAATATTTTTTCAAAGCGGACAGGTAATGTCCTCTTTGGTCTCTATAATGTATGCAACCCCCAAAACTGCGAGGTGAGGCCATGACCGCCGCAGGTCGCAGAACGGAGCTTATCCGCATACTGCGCGGACGGCGGAAAGACACCGTAAAAAACCTTGCTTATGCGCTAGGTGTCACCGAAAGGACTATCCGGCGAGACTTGCTGACCCTTACTTTGGATGAGGGGTATCACATCGACGTGTTACCAGGAAACGGCGGCGGCGTGGTGTTTCACAGCCACAGCAACCCACACAAAGGAATTTTGAGCCAAGAACAGATAGACGTGCTGACTGAATTGGCTGAGAGCGCCTCCACCCATCAATCCAAAGTTCTCAGGGAGATACTGGATGCTTACGCATAGCCTGCACTTTGACAAACACCGGCAGCAGAACTCACAGCCGGTCATACAACACCCAAATTCACC
>WQRL01000014.1 GCA_009786775.1 Oscillospiraceae bacterium | reverse complement strand
GGCGGGAGCTACGACGGGGTTGCAATAAACTCCTGCCATAAGGAGCATGTGGTGTATTTTGAATGTGCGCATTGTGTCATAGGTCATTACGGGCACGATGGCGGTTTCAGACTCGCCGATTTCTATTCCGGCTTCGTGGAACTTGGCTCTTAGGTAGTCGCCGTTTTCCTTGAGCATTTTCGGCCTTTCAGGTTCAAGCTGCATAATCCTGAGCGCCTCCAGGGCAGAGCCTGCACATGCAGGCGGTATGGATGCGCTGAAAATAAATGGGCGGGCATTGTGCTTGATGTAATGGACAACACAATCACTTGCAGCCACATATCCGCCCAGGCTGGCAAGCGACTTTGAGAAGGTGCCCATAATTATATCCACCTCATCATCTAGGCCAAAGTAATTGGCAGTACCCCTTCCATTTTCACCAATCATGCCCAGTCCGTGGGCATCGTCCACCATGACCCTTGCGCCATATTTTTTGGCTAGGTCAACAATATCAGGGAGCTTGGCGATGTCGCCTTCCATGGAGAACACCCCGTCTGTTATAATCAGTTTGCCCATATCATCAGGGGTGCGGGCGAGCTTATCCCTAAGTTCAGCCATGTCGTTATGGGCGTATTTTACAGTCTTTGCAAAACTGAGGCGCTGCCCATCGACAATGCTGGCGTGGTTGCCACGGTCTGAAAAAATCACATCTTTCGGACCTGCAATGGATGAGATAACGCCGAGATTGGTCTGAAAACCTGTGCTAAATGTGAGTGAGGACTCTTTGTTTAGAAAAGCTGCGAGTTCTCCTTCAAGCTGATTATGAAGTTCAAGCGTACCGTTTAGAAACCTTGAACCTGAACAGCCTGAGCCGAACTTCTGCACAGCATCAACCGCTGCATTTATAACGCGCTTGTCACAGGTCAAACCCATATAGTTATTTGAGCCGAGCATAATTGTGCGGCGGCCCTCAATTGTCACGACAGTGTCCTGGTAGGTTGAAAGTGCATGAAAATAAGGATACACCCCAGCGTCAATAACTTCCTTTGCAGCAGTGAATTTCTCACATTTTTCGAATAAGTCCAAATGTACTTACCAACCTTTCAGTAATTAGAGTAATATTTTAACACACAGCATAACCACTTTCAAGCAAAACTAACTAACCGGGTTGCATTAAGGGCGATAATAAATTATACTAATATTCGGATGTGGCTGTAAAAATAAGTTAGGTGGTACAAAATGAGCAAGTCTATAAAAGGGATACTGGATAGTCATGGGTTTAAGTTCTCAAAATCAATGGGGCAGAATTTTCTCATAGATGCAAATATCCCCGAAAAAATTGTAAGGCTTGCAGAAATTGATAAATCCTGTGGTGTTTTGGAAATTGGGCCGGGCATTGGTGCGCTGACTGCCTACCTCTGCATGGCAGCAGGGCGTGTCACCGCCGTTGAGCTTGATGAAAAAGTGCTGCCCATGCTCGCGGCGGAGCTTGAAGGATTCGATAATGTTGAGATAATTTCAGGCGATATTTTGAAAACAGATATCGAAAAAATGGTAAATAACACTTTGGTTGGATTAAAGCCTTGCGTTTGCGCAAATCTTCCGTATAATATTACTTCGCCAGTTATAACTCGGCTCATTGATGCAAATATTTTTGACAGCATTACTGTTATGGTTCAAAAAGAGGTTGCACTTAGGATGTGTGCAGAGCCTGGAAGCTCTGATTATGGAGCATTTTCAGTGTACATAAACTACCACACGGAGCCTGCGATTTTATTTGACGTGCCGCCTGAGTGCTTCATGCCAAGGCCTAAAGTGACCTCCGCTGTTGTGCAGATGAAACTTCGCAAAGAGCGGATTCTTCCGCCGAAAGAGGAAGCCATGTTCTTTAGGGTTGTCAAAGCGGCGTTTGCCCAGAGGCGCAAGACCCTTGTAAATGCGCTCCACAGTGCTTTTGGCAGCAAAATGGGCAAGGATGAAATTACGGAAATCGTTGCAGCTTGCGGGTTTGCCCCACTTGTCAGAGGGGAAACTCTGGGTATCGGTGAGTTTGTTAAACTGTCAAATCATTTTTTGGATAAATCCTAAAATTTTTGGAGGTGTAAGCCCTTGGAGTCAAGTACCATAGCGCTAATCATCATAGGGGTAATGGTGATTTTGTACATTTCAGAACTTCTGCCAATAGCGACGACATCCATTCTGGCGTGTCTGGCCCTGGCAGTATTCGGCGTTATTCCGTTTGATGTTGCGCTTAGCGGATTTGGAGAAAATGTAGTTTTTCTAATAGTGGGGATGGTTATAGTAGGTGATGCTCTCTTTGAAACAGGTGTTGCTGAGCTTATCGGAAGAAAAATTATCTCTTTAGTGGGGACTAATGAACGGGTATATATAGGGGCGCTCAGCCTTGTTATAATACCGATTTCCGCGTTCTTAAGCAATACGGCAACAGTGGCCACGACGCTTCCTATTGCAGAGAAGTCCGTTGCCCACTCCGGCGGTAAACTGCTGAAAAAAGATCTATACATGATTATAGGCCTGATTGCTGTGGTAGCCGGCGGGCTTACATCGGTCGGCTCAACACCACAGATTATTGCCAACAGGCATATTGTTGGCGCCGGCTTTGATCCGATAGGCTTTTTTGAACTGGCTCTGATTGCCGGGCCTGTAGTGGTTTTGCTGCTTGTCTACGTAATGACATTCGGGCATGGCCTTAAAAAGAGAATTTTTAACTTTCCTGAAGTAGAAAACCCAATGCATGAAATGCACAACGAAAGCGAAGCAGAACCCAAGCCTAAGACACGCATAGAAATTGCCAGAATGTTTATAACTGTCGCGGTTTTGATTTTCTGTGTCGTAGGGTTTATAGTGGGCTTTTGGTCTTTAGGGGTTGTGGCGATGGTAGGTGCTGTGGTGTGTATTGTCACAGGCTGTATTTCGCAGCAGACTGTTTTTAAGAAAATGAATTGGACCACAGTAGTAATAATGGGCTGCTCTTTCGGTATTGCCGCAGCTTTAGACTACAGCGGGGCCGGGGTAATGATTGCCCATGGTATGATAGACTTTTTAGGTGATAGCATGTCGCCTTGGCTGCTCTGTGCCGTGCTCGCACTGGTCGCTGTAATTTTCACAAACTTCATGTCCAGCACTTCAACAGCAGCTCTGCTGATCCCCATTGCTGCAATTGTGGCCTCTGAACTGGGTTATGATGTAAGGTCGGTGCTCATAGCTGTCGCAATCGCTGCAAATATAGGCTATGCCACACCTATTTCAACCCCGCCCATAACCATGACCTTGGTTGCAGGCTACAGATTTATGGACTATGTAAAATTCGGCGGGCTATTTAACGTAATGGCATATATTCTTGTTGTACTGCTCTTCCCGATTTTCTTAAATATATAAAAGGGTTGAGCCGTTGAAGGGGCTGCTTGCGGGCAGCCCCCTATTTTTTTGTTGACAGCACTGAGTTATGATATATACTTTATCTATGGATAAAGTATTAATTGCAATGAGCGGTGGCGTGGATAGCTCGGTTGCCGCTTGGGTACTGAAAAATCAAGGCTATGAATGCACCGGCGCAATGATGAAGCTCTTTGATGGGGAGAGCGGCTGCTGTTCTTATGCAGACGCCGATGATGCACGGGCTGTGGCGCACAAGATGGGGATGCCATTTTATGTTTTTAACTTCACGCAGCCGTTTTATGAGCATGTAATAGAGCGTTTTGTGAGTGCTTACCAAAGTGGCTGCACGCCCAACCCCTGTATTGACTGCAACCGTTTTCTGAAATTTGACCGCTTCCTAAAGAGGGCTGCGGATATAGAATGCCGCTATATTGCAACAGGGCACTACGCGCAGATTGAAGAGGCGGGTGGCAGGTTTTTACTCAAAAAAGGCGCTGATAAGACTAAGGATCAAAGCTATGCCCTGTATACCATGACTCAAGACGAACTGAGCAGGACATTATTCCCGCTGGGCGGCATGGCGAAAGCCGAGGTAAGGGGGATTGCAGAAGCTCAGGGCTTTATTAACGCAAACAAGCCCGATAGCCAGGACATTTGCTTTGCTCCTGACGGTGATTATGCGGGGTTTATTGAAAGGCACACCGGCAAGCCGTCAAGCAGGGGCGCGTTTACGGACATTGAAGGTAAAGTAATAGGGGAACATAAGGGGATAATCCACTATACCGTCGGCCAGCGCAGAGGGTTAGGGTTATCGGCGAAGGATCCACTGTATGTCTGTGAGGTGCTGCCGAAAACGAACACTGTCGTTGTAGGGCCAAATGAGCGGCTCTTTGGGACGGTGCTCACGGCTGAGGATATTAACCTTATAGCCGCCAAGAGGCTGGATGTGCCCATTAGAGTAAAGGCTAAAATAAGATACCGCCATGAAGAACAGCCGGCGATGGTTTGGCAAACCGGTGATGATGCGCTCAGAGTTGAGTTTGACGAGCCGCAGCGGGCCATAACAAAAGGGCAGGCGGTTGTGCTATACGATGGAGATACTGTAGTCGGCGGGGGAGTTATTTCATGAGGGCGGAAGCGTTAAAGAGCTGTAATTATTTATTTTAACTTTTTTTATTTTTCGGTTCACATTTTCAATTTTATGTGCTATAATCCAATAATGTGAATATTTTATGAACAATAAAAAGCATAAAAAAGCATATAGGAAGGGGAAATTTTTCTAATGAGCAAACAATTAAAAGGGACACAAACTGAGGCTAATTTGATGGCCGCGTTCGCAGGCGAGTCACAGGCGAGAGTTAAGTACAGCTACTATGCTTCGCAGGCGAAAAAAGATGGGTATGAGCAAATCTCACACATCTTCGAGGAAACCTCTGACAACGAGAAAGAACATGCCAAGTTATGGTTTAAGTTCCTTCACGGCGGCAAGGTGCCTGATACTATCCATAATCTCAAGGATGCTGCCGCAGGTGAACATTATGAGTGGACTGAGATGTATGCGGAGTTTGCTGAAACTGCTGACAAAGAAGGCTTTAAGGATATTGCCGAGCTGTTTAGGCAAGTAGGGGAGATTGAGAAAGAGCATGAGGAGCGTTATAAGCACCTTCTGGCTAATATCAAGCATGAAGCTGTTTTCGCAAGAGATGAGGAGAAGGTTTGGCACTGCCTCAACTGCGGGAAGACAATCACAGCCAAGGTAGCCCCTGAGTCCTGCCCGACTTGCAACCACCCGAAAGCATACTTCCAGATTAAAGCTGATAACTATTAATATACGAAACAGGGCAGACTGCTTTTTGTCTGCCCTGTTGTTTATTGATTAATTTACGCGCCGGCTTGTGCCTTATTGTGTTCTATGGCATCGCCGATTTCCCTAGGATTCATAACGGGGATGCGGTGCTTCTTGCCGTCACTTGTCTTAACTATGACGCGCTTTTCAGTCAAAAAGCCATCGCGCACGACAACAACATCAATGTTGCTGTAGGGGAATTTGACTCCGCTTATTATAACGCCGTCAGGTTCGACCTTTATGCTTTTGCTCAGCGAACGCACCGCAACTATAACTTGTACGATGGTAACAGCCACAAAAACCATGAAAACCGCATCTGCTCCCCACGTGCTAAACCACCATATGTCAATTATTACGTTCAGTACAATTCCTACTATTCTGCCCGCAGTCGGCTTTCTTCCTTCAATACTTTGCATATGTCCTCCACTTTCTTTACTTAAGTGCGCCGCCGAACCTCTGGTGAAGCTCGGCGGCATTGGCAGCGGAACTAGGATTTGAACCCAGACAAACAGAGTCAGAGTCTGTCGTGCTACCATTACACAATTCCGCTTCAACCTAGTGAATTATAGCCTTAAAGTGTTCTGTTGTCAAGGTTTTTCTATTTGCAATTATAAGCAGTTATAAGAATAAGGCAAACAGCTGAGTTCTGTTTTTCACTTTCGTCTTTGCATAAATATTTGACAAATGTTTGCTAAGCGTGGCATGGGTTATGTAGAGTGCCTGGCACATCTCTTCGCTGCCCTTGCCTTCGCAGATAAGTGAAACAATTTCAGTTTCCCTCTTTGTAAGCCCATAGCTCACAGAAGCCTTGAGAATCCTGTCTGTGCCATCCCTAGTGCTTACCCTGCGTTCCTCTTGGAGAGAGAAGAATTTGCGCTCCAGAGGGTCTTTGAGCGTGTTAAAAACATATACGTCCCTGTCGGAGAAGTCATTTTGCGACTTTTCCCTCTGGATGCCCATGACAGCCAGGGGTACATCCTTGTGGACAAGCGCGATGAACAAGCCCCAGAACATCCCCTTGGGCTGCCAGACATCGCGGTAGACCCTGGTCTTTTCCCACTTGCCGGGCTTAATGATATCCGACTGGCGGAAAACGGAGCTGTAGGGCAGCATAACAAATTCATTCCAATGAGGGTACTTGCCATCAATGAAAAAACTGTGAGAGAACTTATCATCGTAACCATCAGTTGAAACAGGGCTTGTAAGCCGGACGCTGCCGCTGTCCCTTTCAGCCTGAAACACAACACCGGTGCTGTATGGTACTAGGGTGCGGATTTGTTGAAGGAAAGTGTTGCAAGTTTCGGTATAAGTTGTGCAATAATTTATGCGGGTAGTTATTTGAACAAGGAACTGCCATTCATAATCGAATAATGTTGAACTCAATCGAATCAAACCTCCCATGGCTTGTGCAAAACTGCACAATTTTTGTGCTTTATTACTGTTGTTTATTGTAAATATACCATATACGTCCGCTACGTACGCAAGAATATGTACAGAATAATTAACAATTTAGCATAAAATGCGAACAGTTTCAAGAAAAATTACAAAATAATGTAATATAAAAATTTTTCCAGTTATATATAATGAACAGCGGGCTGCACAGTGGCCTAAATCCACTGCGCTAAAATAAGCCAATTCATGGCAAAATTGTAGCCGGATTAAGCGCCGAGTAAGCGTATGAATATTCGGTTAAAAGAGCGCTTAGATATATTCAAATCACAGGAGGAAAAGGAATGATTTTTTCAGAAAAGCATGAACTCATGAGAAAGCTGGTGCGGGACTTTGCAGAAAAAGAGTTGCCAAACGAGCTTCTTGATGCTATCGATGAAGGAGCTGAGTACCCCAAAGAAGTTTTGGACAAAATGGCAAAAGCCGGGTTTTTCGGCATCAAGACACCGCTTGAGTATGGAGGACAGGGTTCTGACTGTGTTTCATACGTAATTGCCATAGAAGAAATTGCACGTGTCAGCGCAGTTTCGGCAGTTTGGATGTCGGCTCCAAATTCACTTGGGGGCGGCCCTCTTATGCTGGCAGGCACTGAGGCTCAGCTTCAGAAATACCTCAAGCCCGTCGCTACAGGCAAGGGCATCATGGCATTTGGCCTTACTGAGCCGGGGGCAGGAACCGATGCAGGCGGCACGGTTACAACCGCTGTCAAAGACGGTGACTACTACATACTAAACGGACGTAAGACATTTATTACCACGGCTCCCATCGCCGACTGGTCAATTGTGTACGCAAAGACCGATTTTAGCGAAAAAGCCAAGGGCCGCAGCCGCGGTATCTCAGCCTTTATAGTCGATATGAAGCTGCCGGGAGTATCCTGCGGTAAGTCAGAGAAGAAAATGGGTCTCAAGGGCTGCCCGACATCTGACGTTATCCTCGAAGATGTCCGTGTCCACAAAGATGACCTTCTTGGCGAAGAAAACAGAGGCTTCCAAAATGCGATGAAAACCCTTGACTTGGGACGCATAGGCGTTGCAGCTACAAGTATCGGTGTGGCACAGGGCGCGTTGGACGAGGCTGTCAAATATGCCAAAGAGCGCAAGCAATTTGGAAGGCGCATAGCAGACTTCCAAGCTATTAACTTTATGATTGCAGACATGGCTACAAAGCTCCAAGCTGCTAAAGAACTGACATACAGAGCTGCGCAGCTTAAAGACCTCAACAGCCCTGAAGCGGGTACTGCGGCCTCAATGGCCAAGTACTATGCCTCAGAAGTTTGCAATGAAATTGCCGGTAAGGCAGTTCAAATCCACGGTGGATACGGCTATATTGCCGAGTACAAAGTTGAGCGCATGTACAGAGACTGCCGCGTGTTCACCATCTTTGAAGGTACATCACAAGTACAGCAGATGGTTATAGCCGGCAACATTATAGGCGCGTAGGAGGGTAAGAGATATGAAAATATTTGTTTTGGTAAAACAAGTTCCGGACACAAACGAGGTCAAAATCGATCCTGTCACAGGCACGCTTATCCGCGAAGGCGTACCGTCTATTTTGAACCCCGATGATGCAAATGCGCTTGAAGAAGCCCTTGCACTTAAAGATCAGTATCCAGGCACCACCGTGGACGTTATTTCCATGGGGCCGCCTCAGGCAAACTACATGCTCAGGGAGTGTCTAGCCCTAGGCGCTGACAATGCCTACTTGCTCTCAAGCCGCACATTTGGCGGTGCTGACACCTGTGCGACTTCAACAACCCTTGCAGCAGGTGTTAAGAAAATCGGCGAGTATGACATAATATTTGCAGGGCGTCAAGCCATTGACGGCGACACTGCACAGGTAGGTCCGCAGACAGCTCAGCGTCTTGGCATCCCTTCTGTATCGTATGTTCAGAAAATCCGCGAAGTTAAAGACAAGACTGTAGTTGTCGAGAGAGCACTGGAAGATGGCTATGAAATCGTTGAAATTCAAAGACCTTGTGTTTTGACGGCTATTAAAGAGCTAAACACACCTCGCTACATGACAGTGCGGCAAATTGAAGAAGCCTATAAAAAAGATATCACAGTTTGGGACGAGTTTGATTTGAAAGTGGACCCCAAAACAGTTGGGCTAATAGCAAGCCCCACCCAGGTTCACAAGAGCTTCACCCCGCCACCTAAAGGTGCAGGCGAGATGCTCCACGGTACACCGTCAGAGATGGCGGCGGCACTCGTTTCTAAGCTGACTGAGAAGCACGTGCTTTAATAGCAGGAAGGGAAGTGAATTAACATGGCGATTAGAATAATAAGTGAAAAATGTAAGGGTTGCGAGAAGTGCATACCCCTCTGCCCGCAAGGTGCGCTATATATGGAGGGCAAGCTGGCTATGCTAGGCCCGGAATGTAATATGTGTAACCAGTGCCTAGAGCCGAAATTCTGTCCTTTCAAAGCTATTGAGAAAGTTGAAGAAGAGGAAGTTTTGGGCGTTGACGTGTCACTGTACAAAGATGTATGGGTTTTTGCTGAGCAGCGCGACGGCAAACTGATGAATGTTTCCCTAGAGCTTTTGGGCGAGGGCAAAAAACTTGCCGCAGAAATCGGATGCAGGGTCTGCGCAATCCTATGTGGCGAGAATGTTGAAGGCCTTATCCCCGAACTTTATGAATACGGCGCAGATGTAGTCTACTACGCCAGCGCGCCTGAGCTTAAGACTTATAATCCTGATTCATATACGAAGGTGCTAAACGAAGCAGTGCAGAAATATAAGCCTGACATCGTTTTGTTCGGCGCTACACACATCGGCCGTGACCTAGGCCCCTGTGTTGCAGTAAAAGCAGAAACAGGCCTTACAGCGGACTGTACACAGCTTGATATAGACCCTGCTGACAAGAAGCTCATGCAGACACGTCCGGCATTTGGCGGAAACCTCATGGCTACAATCGTCTGTCCGAAGCACCGCCCGCAGATGTCAACTGTGCGTCCTGGCGTTATGAGCAAACTTGAGCGCCAAGCCCACAAGACAGGGGAGCGCATTGACCTTGAAGTTAGCTTTGCACCCGGCGATATCCGCATGGAAGTTTTGGAAATTGTCAAGGCTGTGAAGGAAATAGTTTCACTTACTGATGCTGAGGTAATAGTTTCCGGCGGCGCAGGCCTTGGTAACGCTGAGGGCTTTGAGCTTATAAAGAAACTTGCAGACAAGCTAGGCGGAGTCGTGGGCGCGTCCCGTGCGGCAGTTGATGCCGGCTGGATTGACCATTCACACCAAGTTGGCCAGACAGGCACTACGGTAAAGCCGAAACTCTATGTTGCCTGTGGTATCTCAGGTGCCATCCAGCACTTGGCAGGCATGCAGTCCTCCGATTACATCGTAGCTATAAACAAGAGCGAAACAGCACCGATTTTCGAAGTGGCAGATTACGGCCTGGTGGGCGACCTCTACAAAGTTATCCCGGCGTTCATGGATGCGCTAAACTAAATTAAGATTAATAAATAAATCCCGCCCCAAAAGACGGCAATCCGTCAGTGGGGGCGGGATTTAATTTGTCTGCTACTTGGTACTACTTGCTTGCTATCCGCCCATTACGACCCGGCAGACGTGCAATGTGCCATTTTCAGTGATTGTGCTGCCGAGGGTTACGGGCTTGCTGTTAAATAAAGGGTACATGAATTCATAATTGCCCTCGGGCACCGAAGTGCCGCTGACTGCTCCGCAGTGCTCTATTATATCCCGGACAGTTGAGCCGCCTTCAATATTATATGTCCCGCTCTCAATGCCTGGGGCAAGTTCAGTTGCAATCAGCTTAACATCAATAGTCAACATAATGTTTTCTCCAGTGTCAAAAATTTAGATTTCAGCCTTAATTTTCTTGAGCTTTGCAAAGCGGGGGATTCCGTCCTCTTTCTTACCGCTGTTTTCGCCTTGGATCAATGGCAGGACATAGTCGATGAATTCCTTCGTAACGCCTGTGCCGTCCTGAGTAATCCATTCGCGCGGAACCTTCTTTTCCATGTTGGCGCAAATTGACAGGGGCTCAAACTTAATGCCGCATTTGTATTTTCCGCCTTCCATATCCCTGGTGAAGCATACCATTTCGCCTGAGCCGCCTGAGATGGCGTGTTCGACAGCGGACTTGCCGGCCAGAAATGCTTCGTCTATGTCAGTTTGAGAGGCTAGGTGAGCTGCGCAGCGCTGTAGGAGGCTTAGCTCAATGCCGCGGACTTTGGCGCCTGTCTTTGTCTGGGCTGCGTGTGCCAGTTTGGCTGCAAGCCCGCCTAGCTGTGCGTGCCCAAAGCCGTCAGTTTCTGAAATTTTTGCCTTGGCAACGAATGTGCCGTCGTGGTGATGGATGCCTTCGGAAACACAGACAAGGCAATTTTTCTTCTCTTTGTAGGTTTTTTTCACGTTTTCGAGAAACTCGTCCATTTCAAAGGGGATTTCAGGAAGGTAAATGTAGTCAGGGCCTAGGCCTTGAAGCCCTGCGAGAGCGGATGCGCCTGTAAGCCAGCCTGCGTGGCGGCCCATTATTTCTATTATTGTGATGGTGCCTGTGTCGTAAACATGGGCATCTTTGTAAACTTCCGCAACTGTTGTGGCTATGTACTTTGCGGCACTGCCGAAGCCGGGGCAGTGGTCTGTGCCCACCAGGTCGTTGTCAATGGTCTTCGGTACGCCGATTACGCGGCATTCATAGCCTACTCTTTCGAGGTAGTCGTTTACTTTTGAGCAGGTGTCCATGGAGTCGTTGCCGCCGTTATAGAAGAAATATCGTATGTTATATTTTTCAAAAATTTCGCGGATGCGTTCAAGTTCGCTTTCTTCCTTGATTTTATATCTACAGGAGCCGAGCTCCGAGGACGGGGTGTTCATAAGTAGCTTTAGTTCTCCTGCGTCTTCTTTGCTCATGTCAAATAGTTCGTCATTTAGGATGCCGACAACCCCGTGTGCAGCTCCGTATACTGCGGTGATTTCTTCTGCGTCAAGGGCAGTTCTGATTACTCCATACGCGCTTGAGTTAATTACTGAGGTTGGTCCTCCGGATTGCCCAAACACGGCCGCGCCGGTTAGTTTCTTTTTCATATTGTCCTCCTGGCTATATAAATTTCAAGAATATCTCCCACGCAGAATATCACAGCATGGGGGGAAAATCAAGATTATGTTATTTTTACTGTAATTTACACATATCAATAACTTACAAAACCATCCGCCATCCATCCGCCGGACACGTGCGGGCGCTCTGGGAAAAAGTTGGGCGGCCTGCGTCAGTCACGTCTACTCTGGCAGAGGCTTGGAATCTTTGCGAAATTTGTGTTCCAGGACTGCGGCCGCCAAACTTTCCCGCAAAAACCATCCGCCGGACATGGGCGGGCGCTCTGGGGAAAAGTTGGGCGGCCTACGTCAGTCACGTCTACTCTGGCAGAGGCTTGGAATCTTTGCGAAATTTGTGTTCCAGGACTGCGGCCGCCAAACTTTCCCCCAGAGCGCCCGCCCATGTCCGGCTGGCTTGTCTGAGCCTCTGCTTCGGCTGGTCTGTTAAATTTAACAAGATTATGTTTGATTTTGGAAAATATTATAAAATAGACTGTATTTTAAGATGCCGATGTAGTATACTAAACGGGAATTTATGAACAAATATGGAGGGTTTTTATTATGCCAATTGTTACGTCTGCGGAAATGTTTAAGAAGGCGTATGAAGGGAAGTACGCAATCGGTGCTTTTAATGTAAATAACTTGGAAATTATTCAAGGTATTACCGAGGCGGCAGCTGAGGTGAGAGCGCCCCTTATTCTTCAGGTTTCAGCAGGGGCGAGAAAGTATGCAAAGCATGTTTATCTGATGAAGCTCATTGAGGCGGCTGTTATTGATACTGATTTGCCGATTTGTGTCCATCTTGATCATGGCGATGATTTTGAGATTTGCAAGTCATGTATTGACGGAGGGTTTACCTCGGTCATGATTGATGGTTCCAAGCATTCTTTTGAGGAGAACATAAAGCTCACCTCAGAGGTTGTCAAATATGCCCACGACAGGGGAGTGGTCGTTGAAGGTGAGCTGGGCAAGCTTGCGGGCATTGAAGATGATGTCAATGTGGCTGAAGAGGATGCTACTTTTACCCGCCCTGAGGAAGTTGAAGAGTTTGTTTCCCGCACAGGTGTTGATTCTCTTGCAATTGCAATTGGCACGAGTCACGGAGCTTATAAGTTTAAGCCTGGACAGAAGCCGCATCTAAGGTTTGACATTCTTGAAGAGATTTCAAAGCGCCTTCCTAATTTCCCTATAGTCCTCCATGGTGCGTCCTCCGTTGTTCCTGAGTTTGTCAAAACAATAAACGAATACGGCGGGG
>WQRL01000013.1 GCA_009786775.1 Oscillospiraceae bacterium | reverse complement strand
AGCAAATTAGCGATTGTAGGCGAAATTTCAGAAAAAGGCGAGCGTGTTTGAGCGTCAGCGAGTTCGCGAGCCTCTGAAATGAGCCGTACAATTGCTTTTTTGCGTAGGTGGAGCCAACAGGCGCAAGGCTCCTGCCCGCCAACCGCACCACCTCTAAGGGCCGGGAGTTAAGCGCAAGCCCGCTCCAGATAAATGTTTACAAGTTTTTTTGCAGGCATTTTAGTTGAAAAATATCTTAAAATTTTATATAATGTCTAAGATTGTGATAATACTGACAAAGGAGGAACGTCAAGTGATAAGAGAAATGATGTCGTATATTTCAAAATGCGACCCTGAAGTTGGCGAGGCAGTTAAGCATGAATTCTCCCGCCAGCGAAGAAATATAGAGTTAATAGCCTCCGAAAATTGTGTCAGTGAAGCAGTTTTGCTCACAGCAGGCACCATTCTTACAAACAAATACGCCGAGGGCTATCCCGGTGCCCGCTTTTACGGAGGCTGCGAAGAAGTTGACGCAGCCGAACTTCTAGCCATAGAACGAGCCAAGAAGCTCTTCGGAGCAAACTTTGCAAATGTCCAGCCCCATTCGGGGGCATCCGCAAATTATGCTGTTTTCATGGCGCTATGCCAGCCCGGTGATACCATTTTGGGCATGGACCTCGACCACGGCGGCCACCTGACCCACGGATCCAAGGTTAACTTTTCCGGAAAGCACTACAATTCGGTTTCATACGGAGTTACCGATGATACAAACCTTATTGATTATGACGAAGTTCACAGGCTGGCAGATACGCACAAGCCGAAAATGATAATAGCAGGAGCCTCGGCATATCCCAGGGTAATTGACTTTAAGAAGTTTTCTGAGATAGCCAAAGAGGTGGGCGCTTACCTGTTCGTCGATATGGCACATATCGCAGGCCTTGTCGCCACTGGCGAACATCCCGACCCCATGCCCTATGCCGATGTTGTGGCCAGCACAACTCACAAGACATTGCGCGGCCCCCGCGGCGGATTTATCCTCACAAATGAAGAGGAACTTGCAAAGAAAGTTAACTCTGCTGTTTTCCCCGGAGCTCAAGGCGGCCCGCTAATGCACATAATCGCAGCCAAAGCCATCGCATTCGGCGAGGCTTTGCGCCCCGAGTTTAAGGCGTACCAGCGCCAANCCCGCCTCAATGCCGATGCTCTGGCGCGCGGCCTGGTGAGCTCTGGCTTTGACTTAGTTTCAGGCGGCACTGACAATCACCTGGTGCTAATTGACCTTCGTAAGTTTGATGTCACGGGCAAGGATATGTGCTCCATGCTGGACAAGGTTCATATAACCGTCAACAAGAACAAAGTCCCCGGCGACCCGCAGCCCGCCTCAATCACAAGCGGCATCCGCCTTGGAACTCCGGCAGTAACCAGTAGGGGCTTTAGTGAAGATGACATGAAAAAAATCGCCGGACTTATCCATCTCGCTGCAAGAGATTTTGAAGAGAACTCAGGCTTTATAAGGGCTGAGGTAGACAAGCTGTGTGACAAATACCCTCTTTACAGCTCTTAGTATTAGTAAATGAAAGGCACCGTAATTTAATGAATTTTTCTCCCGTACCAAAGTTTTCATTCCCTGAACTCACAGACGTAACTCCGGATTTCCTAGTAGGGCTCGGTATAGAGTTTCTAATGCTCGACCTCGACAACACCATAGCCGCCTACAACGAGCATCTGCCCTCAGATGAGGTTGCATCTTGGGCTGCGTCCGTCAGAAACAAAGGGATTGAACTGTATATAATCTCAAACAGTTTGAGAAAAGATAGGTGCAGCACCTTCGCCCAGGAGCTGGATGTGCGTGTCAAAATGAATGCACACAAGCCTTCTCCCAAGTACGTCCTACAGGCTATTAGTGAGGCCGGCTACAACTCAGGTAACTCAGCCCTTATCGGCGATCAGGTTTTCACTGACACCCTCGCCGCCAACCGCGCCGGAATCTGCTCAATAATTGTAAAACCAAAGCAATTTACCAACCCGCTGCTGGCGATAAGATATGCGGCGGAATCCCCATTTCGCGCAATGTGCAAAAACAGTTTCAGCAATTAGCCGTGCCACGCAAGCAAGGCTTACTCCGAAAAAATAACAAGGATGGTGCAACATGAACAATATTAGCAAAATACAAAAGGCCCTGCATGGGCAAGAGTTTGGCGCATACCTCGTAACCGGTGCCGCAGGACGGCTCTACACCGGCGGTTTCGCCTCCAGTGCGGGCGCATATCTCATAACCCCTGATGAAGCCTTCTTCTTCGTTGATCCACGCTATGTTGAAGCAGCAAGGGAAAACATTTCAGGCGCGGAGGTTCTGCTCGTCACCGGTGATGAAACCTTCCCTGAAAAAATCGGCAAATTTGTAAAGGACAAAGACCTTACCTCCGTCGGCTTTGAGGACGGCGTGGTCACATACTCGGTTTACAAAGAATGGGACGAGAAGTTTGGCGTAAAGCTAATCGGAGCCCAGAAGTTTCTAAGTGACCTTCGCAATGTAAAATCCCGGGAAGACCTTGAGGGTATGATAAAGGCTCAGCGCATCTCTGAAAAGGCTTTGGAAGAAGTCCTGCCGCTCATAAACAGCAACATCACCGAAAAGGAACTTGCCACTGAGCTTATCTACCGCATCATGAAAAACGGCGCAGAGAAGTCCTTTGACCCCATAGTAGTCTCCGGGCCGAGATCCAGCCTGCCCCACGGTGTGCCGACAGATGAAAAAATAGCAAAGGGCTTTCTCACTATCGACTGGGGCGCAAAGGTTGACGGCTGGTGCAGCGATACTACAAGGACATTTTGTATCGGCCAGCCCGATGATGAGATAGTGAAAATCTATGAAACCGTCCTGGCGGCTCAGGAAGCTGGAATTGCAACTGTAAAAGCAGGGGTATCTGCCAAGGATGTAGACACGGCTGCCCGCGATGTAATAACGAAGGCAGGCTACGGTGAATATTTCGGCCACGGACTGGGCCACGGACTGGGCCTTGAAGTGCATGAAGCTCTAAGGTGCTCACAGACTTCCACCGACATATTGCCCGCCGGCGCAACCCTGACTTCGGAACCAGGAATTTACCTGCCTGGGCGTTATGGCTGTAGAATTGAGGACACTCTTTATGTCACCGAAACAGGTTATGAGAACATTACCAAAATTCCGAAAAAAATGTTAATAATCTAAACTTGCATTATTCCCTCAAGTGGGATACAATAATTGCGCAAATTAATTAGGAGGAAAAGATAATGATTTCTGCCGGCGATTTTAGAAACGGCGTAACTTTCGAAATGGACGGAAAGGTCATGCAGGTTGTCGAATTTCAGCATGTAAAGCCTGGAAAGGGTGCCGCCTTCGTTCGGACCAAAATTAAAAATGTAATTACCGGAGCCGTTGTTGAGACATCATTTAGCCCATCGGACAAGTTTGAGAACGCATTTGTAGAGCGCAAAGACATGGAATATAGCTATGCAGACGGCAATCTCTACTACTTTATGGACGGCGAAACTTATGAGCTCGTGCCAATTGACGGATCACTTCTCGGTGATAACTTCAAATTCGTAAAAGAAAACATGAGCTGCAATGTCCAATCATACAAGGGCAAGGTCTTTAACGTAGACCCGCCAAACTTCGTAGATCTCGTGGTTACCGAAACCGATCCCGGATTCAAAGGCGACACCGCCACAAATGTACTCAAACCCGCTACTGTGGAAACTGGGGCCGAGGTAAAGGTCCCGCTATTCATCAGTGAGGGCGAGAAAATCCGCATTGACACGAGGACAGGCGAATACATGGAGCGCGCCAAGGGCTAGAAATCACTATACAGTATGGAGGTAAAGTTATGTCTATCAAAGAAAAAGTTGCATACCTAAAAGGTCTGGCTGAAGGGCTTGGACTGGATTCTGATGTAAAGTCAGAAAAACTAATAGCCGTAATGATTGACACAATGGACGAGATGGCAGACGAAATTGAATCCCTAAGTGCAAACTCCCTGGATATCGGCGACGAACTGGACGCACTTTCAGACGATCTTGCAGATGTGGAGGAATTCCTCTTCGGAGATGAGGATGATGATGACTATGACGAGTTCGATTTCGACGATGATGAAGACGACGGCTGCGGCTGCGGATTCTGCGGAGGGTCTGCACTCTCTTATGAAGTCGCCTGCCCCGCATGCAGCACTGAGATAGAGCTTGAAGAATCTGACCTGCTGCTAGACTCAATTGCGTGCCCGAAATGCGGAGAAATCCTTGAGTTTGACTTCGACGATGAGTTTGACGATGAGGACTTCGAGGATGAAGATTTCGATTTAGTGGACGACGATAGCTCCACTAAAACTGAAAGCAAATAGTTTAACCGCAGTTAAAGCAGGCCTTCCGGGATATAACGGAAAGCCTGCTTTTTGTTTTAGGGATTTATTTGTCAAACCCTAGAAACCGCACAGAATTATTATATGAGATGTCCTTGACCATTTGCCCGAGGAAATCCACGTCATTCGGATACTCCCCATTTTCAACCCAGCCTCCGATTAGATTGCAGAGGATTCTGCGGAAATACTCATGGCGGGTGTATGAGAGGAAGCTGCGGCTATCCGTGAGCATTCCTATGAAATTGCCCAATACATTTTGGTTTGCCAAATTAGTCATCTGCGAAATCATGCCGGTCTTGGTGTCATTAAACCACCATCCGCTGCCGTGTTGAATTTTGCCCGGCATCCCGCAGCTTTGAAATGCACTTAGAGTTGCTGCCAGGTAGGCATCGTCATTTGGATTTAGCGAGTAGAGCACAGTCTTAGGCAGGCTCCCCCCTTTGCTCATGGCATCTAAGAGCTTGTAAGCCGCCGCGCTGCACTCGTGGCCTGAGATACCATCAAAGCCCGTGTCGGGCCCCAGCTTTTCAAACATGGCGGAGTTAATATTCCTGCTGGCACCGTAGTGTATTTGCATTACCCAGTTGCGCTTTGCGTACTGCCCTGCCAAAAACACCATCACCGCAGCCTTAAATGCCTCAACCTCATGCTTAGCCGGCACTTCGCCCTTCATAACTTTTTCAAAAATCCCGCCAGCCATCTGTTCACAGCCATCTGCCCACATCATATAATCCAAAGCGTGGTCTGAAATAACGCAGCCCACGGCGGCAAAATAGTCCAGCCGGTTTACTAAAGCTGCATAGAGGTCGTCAATTTTGTTTATGGCCATACCTGCGGCTTTTGACAGCTTCTCAATATAATCCGCATAACCGGGTTTTTCAATATTCATGGCCTTATCGGGGCGAAACGTAGGTATTACATTTACATCCCACGACGGGTCTGCCTTCATTTGTCTATGCCACTCAAGGCTATCTATGGGGTCGTCCGTGGTTCCGATGTGGTTGACATTGGATTTTCTTATGATGTTTCGGACGCTCATACTGTCCTGTGCAAGACGCTTATTGCAAAGCTCCCAAACCGCATCAGCACTTTGAGGATTAAGCACGAGATCACAGTCAAAAAACCTCTTTAACTCCAGATGAGTCCAGTGGTAGATAGGATTTCCTATAGCATATGGCAGGGCCTCCGCAAATTTTTGAAACTTAACCCTGTCGCTTGCGCTGCCTGTAATATCGTTTTCATCTACGCCGCGTGAACGTATAATTCTCCACTTATAGTGATCCCCGCCCAGCCAAGCCTTAGTAATATTTTCAAGGCTTATGTCCAGCGCAATTTCCTTTGGGGAAACATGGCAGTGGTAGTCATTTATCGGCATTTGTGCCGCATATCCGTGGTACAGAGTCTGTGCCGTTTTGCTGTCGAGCAAAAAGTCTTCATTCATAAAAGGTTTCATTGTCATCTCCCAAATCATAATGGTTTTGCGGGTCTTCGCTACCGGTACCGGTATTAGGCGCTTTTTTAGGGAAGAGTGCTGCGCAGACTAAAGCTGTCAGCGGCATTGCCAGAAGTATGCCCATGCTGCCGACAATCGCCTTTAGAAACTCAACAATCACAAGTTCGCTGTTAAATAGGTCTGTTACAGAGCCCACATTTACAACTAAGAGCAAGATAACGGTAAGCGAACTGCCTATATATGCGAGCACCAACGTGTTGGTCATGGATGCCATGACATCCCTGCCGATATTGATTCCCGACTTGAAGATACTGCTAAAAGAAAGTTCCGGAGCCTGTTCCCTAAGCTCCCAGAGAGCAGAGGAAATAGATACCGCCACATCCATCACAGCCCCTGATGCACCTATTATTATCCCTGCGAAAATAAGCGCACGCAAGTCAATCGGAACTTCAAGAGGCAAGTACAGCAAGTCCATTGACTCTCCGGTAGTAAGCCCGGTAAGCCCCATGAGGCTGCTCATCAGAAGGGTGAGCAAAGCTGCTGTGACAACGCCCCCGACACATCCGGTAATTGCCGCAGCCGACTTCTTGTTTAGGCCATTTATTATGAGTATAGTGACGATTATTGAATAAAGGCACACGCCCACAGCCCAGAGGTGAATATTTCCGCCTGACAAAATCGACGGTATGAACACCGTAAACACCGCCACGCACGTAAAGCCCAGTGACAATATGGCATTTAGCCCCTTGACCCTGCCGAAAATTAGAAGCAAAATCATAAACACTATGCCTAAAATTATTATATAGTTTATTCTTACAAAATCCACAAAGAACCACTCGTCCATACCCGCCATAGACAGCAGCACCACTCTGTCGCCTTCAGAAACAGCGGTCAAGCCCAAGCCTAGAAAATCGTCGAGATTCTGTTCGGCAATTACAAGCTCCCCCCGGTGCTCAGACGAAGTGATCCGGGCCTCGAAAAACACTATAGTCATGGGGTGCCATTCCGAATCCACCTCAAGCACTTCAACGATTCTCTCGACCCTCGCCTCTGCCGTCAGCGTAAATTCATCTTGAAATAGCTCCACATCCCCCGATGCAACCCTGTTGCCCAAGACAAGAAGTGCCGCAGCCACCACCAAAATCCCTAAGTATGTAATTAATGTCCTCCACGTTATCATTTAAGCTCCCATTCCTTCCCCAAGCCGCTCCTGTTCGGATATCAGCCTGTTTAGCTTCCTAAGTTCCCTTACGACAAATGTACCTGCCAAAATTGCAGCAGCGGAGTCGGCTATAGGCCCGGCTATCATAATCCCGTCAATCCCCATAAACGCCGGCAAAATTAAAAGTAGGGGCAGCAGGAATATTATCTGGCGCGTAAAAGAAACGAATATCCCCATTTTAGCCCTGCCTGTGGCTGAGAAGTAGCTCGCAGCCAGCGGCTGAAGGCCATTTGAAAATGTCATGAACATAAACACCTGCAAGTATCTCGTCGCAAATCTAAAATACTCAGGCGACCCATCGCCGAAGAGCCTGATGATCTGGACGGGAAACAGCTGAAACATAGCGAAAAATATAAATGCAATCACAGTGTTAATAACGAAGGCCGTCTTGAGGGTCTGCCTGACCCTGACATAATTTTTCGCTCCGAAGTTAAACCCATTTATGGGCTGACAGCCCTGCCCAACCCCTATTACAAATGCCACAAAAATAATGTTTAGCCTCGATATAGCCCCCACGGCTCCGATTGCCACAGTGGAACCATAGACAGACTGTGCCCCGTGGCGCAGCAGGACACTGTTTAGAACAATTGCCACCAATGTCATCGCCAGTTGATTTGAAAAGGGAGCCGCGCCCAATGCGCAAATCCTCTTTAGTAGCGCAAATTCAGGAATTACAAGCCGCCTGGGAAGGTCTATTGTTTTCATTCCCCGCGCAAGGTAGGTTACAGCAATTACCGCAGAAATAAACTGCCCCAGTGCAGTCGAAAGAGCCACGCCCCTGATACCCATACCGGCGGTGAACATAAGCACAGGGTCTAAAATTATATTTACCGCAGCTCCAAAAAGCATACATAGCAAAGACCAGTGCGGGCTTCCGTCAGCCCTGATAAGCGAGGTCAGCCCCACTGTAAGCATTTGAAAGGGAACGCCTATAATCACTATCTGCATGTAGTCAGCCGCCAAGTCGATTATAGTATCATCAGCACCGAAAAGAAATAAGAGGGGCCGGAGAAATATTGTAAAGATAACAGCCAGGGAGATGCCTGCTATTAGCATCGCGCTGATTCCGTTTATTACGATTTTTTCCGCCTGCTTTTTATTTCCCGCTCCGAGGCTTAAATTAAAGTTCGCCGCCACACCCAGCCCCAGCATTACGGAGATCGCTGCAACTATTGTGAAAAAAGGAAATGTTACGCTTATAGCAGCCAGCCCTGGCTCACCAAGCCCGTGCCCTGTAAATATTTGGTCAAAAACATTGTACAGGGCATTTAACAGGTTTGTAAGTATGGATGGAACTGCAAATTTTAGAATTAACTTACCAAGTTTTTCATGCCCCAGCGGATTTTCAGCAATTGCTTTACTATTCATACCGCCATTTTAACCTATATTCTACTTGCACACAAGACCGAAATCTATTTCTTTACACTCAAATGCCCGCATGATATAATGATTGCCGCGCAATCATTATATTAGAATTGGAATGCATATATCATTACGGTGCACAAGTTTTGCGAAACTTAAAGCCGCTGCGTTTTGCGCCTATGATATACTACTTCTTGGCAGTTTTATATGTTATATGGAGGTGTAGTTATTTGATCTGGGTTAAGGAAAACATAGAAGAAGTCCTGCAAAAACTTGAGGTTAACCCCGCACAGGGGCTTAATTCCGATGAGGTACAGGCGCGTCAGACAAAATACGGCTTGAATGAGTTTGAGGAAGATACGAAAGAAACATTGATGCAGAAAATTTTGCATCATCTCGCTGAGATTCCTACGCTTATTTTGATTGCCGCGGCTGCAATTGCGGCCTATATGGCAATTTTTAATCCCCCGGACACAATCGGCAGAGGCTGGCCAAAGGTAATTGTAATTTTGTCGATTGTTATAATCAACGTCATCTTGGGTATTTATCAAGAGAGCAAGGCTGAAAAGGCCCTAGACGCTCTAAAGAAGATGAATTCCTTCAAGACCACCGTTATAAGAAATGGCATCAAGCAGATTGAAGAGGCCAACCAGCTTGTCCCGGGCGACATCGTAGAACTTACAGCCGGCGATGTCATTACTGCGGACTCCAGGCTTATCTCATGCGCCAGCTTGCAAGTGGACGAATCGGCCCTCACCGGCGAAAGTCAGCCTGTCGATAAGGATTCGGCTGCCGAGATTGAAGAGTCAGTGCCTCTTGGCGACAGGCTTAACATGGTCTATTCCGGCTGCCTTGTCACAAACGGCAGCGGTACGGCAGTAGTTGTCGAAACCGCCATGGAAACCGAGATGGGCCGTATCGCGCAGCTTCTAAACACTACACAAAAGCTCAAAACACCGCTTCAGCTCAGGCTAAAGCAACTGGCCAAACGTATTTCAGTTTTGGCTCTTATAGCCGGCGTACTGATGGTTTTATTCGGCGCATTGGTTCACCCGATTAATCCAATCGACGGAAACCCCCGCGAGTTTCTGGACATTCTAATCCTCGGAGTCGCTCTAGGTGTGGCGGCTGTTCCTGAAACATTGCCAATTATTGTAACTATGGTCTTATCCTACGGCGTGTATAATATGGTAAACAAAAACACCATTATCCGCCGTATTCCGGCTGTTGAAACTATAGGCAACACCTCTGTAATCTGCTCTGATAAAACCGGCACACTTACCATGAACAAAATGAAAATCCAAAACGTCTGGCATGTGCGCCACGAGCCGGTTTCTGTTTCTGAAAAAGAAAACTTCAACACCGACCAGAGAATGCTCATTGAGCTGCTTGCCTCTTGCAGCAACGCCACCATTGAGGCTTACGGAGAGGACAACGAGGAGCATGTCATAGGCGACCCTACCGAAATCGCAATAATCCGCCTGCTCCACGACTTAAAGCTCGACCGGGTGCAAGCTGAGAGGGACTACCCCAGGGTCTTTGAACTCCCCTTTGACTCAGGCCGCAAGCGTATGACAACAGTTCACCGCACAGAAGATGGTTATATAGCTGTAACAAAGGGCGCATTTGACCGCATACCTGTCAAATGGGATTCCGAGCTTCAGAAAAAAGCCATAGAAATTCACGACTCCTACGCGGAGAAAGCCCTGCGTGTCATAGCCATTTCCATCAAAAAATATGATGAGATGCCCACAGATTTGAGCATTGAAGCTCTTGAGAGCGGCCATGAATTCCGCGGTATGGTAGGCATGATTGACCCGCCAAGGCCCGAAAGTGCGCGTGCAGTGGCCGAAGCCCGCGAGGCAGGCATTAAGACAGTGATGATAACAGGCGATCACATAGTAACTGCCGCCGCCATCGCCAAGGAAATAGGAATTTTAGAAGATGGTGACAAGGCTGTGGCAGGGTCTGAACTATCGAAGATGGACGATCAGGAACTCTTTGACTCAGTGCGCGGCATCTCTGTATATGCGCGTGTAAGCCCTGAAGATAAGACGCGGATTGTGCAAGCCTGGACGGCTCATGGCGAAGTGGTGGCTATGACTGGCGACGGTGTAAATGACGCCCCCGCCCTCAAAGCTGCTGATGTAGGTGTCGCAATGGGCATCACCGGCACTGAGGTTTCCAAAAATGCCGCCGACATGATTATAACAGACGATAACTTTGCAACCATAGTTGATGCCATTTCCGTCGGCCGCACAGCATATGACAATATAAGAAAGACCATAGCGTTCTTGCTCAGTGTTAACTTTGCGGAAATCTTCATCCTTCTTGCCGGCATGCTATTCGTGGGTGTCTCCCCACTGCTGGCATTGCAGATTTTGCTTATAAATGTAGTTTCTGACGGTATCCCCGGATTCTTTATAGCATTTGAAGCTCCTGAAGCCGGCGTAATGAGGCGTAAGCCGCTGCGCAAGGGCTCTGGGATATTCTCCGCCGGCCTAGGCATCAAGATAGCCCGCGGCGCAATCTGCTTCTCAATTTTGACGCTCGGCGCATTCTTCCTGGGTGCATACGTCCTTCCGGCCCCCGCCGGATTCTCCCCTAGCCCCAACGGCGCATTTTACGACATTGGCATAAGCATGGCATTCGTTGTACTCTCCTGGGCTTCCGTAATAAACATTTTCAACATCCGCAGCGAGCAGTCTATTTTCAAAGTTAACATGATGGCAAACAAAGGGCTGTTCTTCGCCGCAGCCGGCACGATCCTGTTCACCCTCGTCGTCGCCCTCACCCCTCCAATCGCAGAGGTATTCGATGTCAGCACAGGACTCTCAGGGCAGCACTGGATTATCATGGCAGGCCTTGCACTCTTGCAGCTCGTAATTGGAGAGGTTCATAAACTTTTCTTCAGCAGAGGAAAATAATCTTAGCTTATAAATAATTTCAGGGGAGTAGGTTAAGCCGCAGGCAGGCTCAACCTACTCCCCTAGCTCTTCACTCTCGGCTTCTTTTGCTATCTCGCCCAAAACCAGATAGTCAAAGGGATTTGGGGATTTCTCCCCAGCGCCTCCGCTTGCTGATGATGTTCTGCTTGCCCCAATCCCGTCAAACACGTAACGGAAAACCCTAAACAGAGCTGCGCAGCTAATAGCCGCAAGCACTAGGCCGCTAAAACCGGATTCTGCAATATTGTCTAGCGAAATAAACAAAAGCCCCAGCAAAATAACTATAATCATAATAATCAGAAAAAACCTCATTTTGTATTCCTCCTTAATTTCCGGCTTCGAAGAGGCGGCCTGAATCAGTAACAGCAGTTCAATTGGCAATTTTAGCCTAAAAGCTGCATTTACTTTTCAGTTTCCTCTGCCACTACCATAAGGATACAAAATGAGGTGTCCAATAAAAAGGACTTTATTTTAGTTTCTCTCAAGCAGCTCCTGCGCCCTTCGNTTAAGTTCATCTTTGAGGCGCTGCGGTGAAATCACTTCACATAGCTCCCCGAACTGGAAAAGCCAGCCAAAAAACACAGGCGACAGCGCGACTTCTACCATCACAGAAAAATGTTCACCGCCATCGGCTACCATAGTCACATCCTTGCCGAAATGATCAATTACAGCACCCACAAGTTTGTTGTGAACCCGTAACTTGACGGTCACCTCTTCCCCCGCATACATCCCGAACACTTTTTTTGAGTAGCCCGCCAAATTAAAGCCACCGGCCCCTGCGCTGCGCGGCTCCTCAAGTTTGCTCACATGGCTCATCCTGTCCACGCGAAAATGCTTAAGCTCTTGAATTTCATCAGAATAAGTAATCAGATAGTAATTCTCATCATTCCACGTCAGCGCAACAGGGCTGACTACATAAGCCTCCCCGCCCCGCCTGAAAGCCTGCTCTTTTTGCACAGTATAGTCAAAATATTTGAAACTTATTTTTTTGCCCTCAGAAATTGCCTCATGGATTGAATCCACACTATAGTAAATGCTCTCATTCATGCTCTTAACACGGCTTTGAATAAAAACCTGCCTGTGGAGCTTCCCCGCCTCATGGCTGCTTGCAAGATTTTCAAGTTTCTTAATCAGGCTCAGGGATTTGCGCTGCGTAATAAACTTAGAGGATTGCACAGCATCTGCCAGCAACTTCAGCTCAGGCAGCTCAAACTCGCGGCTGCCGATGTAATAACTGTTAGCCTTCGACTTCTCTGTAACAACATCCAGACCATAGAGCCTAAGGGCCTCAATATCATCGTAAATAGTCTTTCTCTCGGCGGATATACCATACTCCGCCAATTTTTCTATGAGCTGATTTCCCGTCAACGGATGCGCCTCATCGGTCGAAGTGAGCAAAATATCCCTAAGGTACAGTAATTTTAACTTTTGTCCTGTCGATTTCGGCATATTCCCGCCCCTCATCTATTTATTAATTGCCACGAATTATAATCTACCACAACGAAACACCGGTTACAATGTTATTATACACAGCTTACACAGCAGTAGGCACTTCGAGGGGTGTGTGCTCAGCTTGCGAAGGGAATTCCGGCTTTATGCCGGAACTGACCGAAGCAAGATGAGTGCGCACCCCTCTAAGTGCCGAGCCTGGTTGCAATGTTATTATACTCAGCTTA
>WQRL01000012.1 GCA_009786775.1 Oscillospiraceae bacterium | reverse complement strand
CATCCGGGGTTATTTCTGCGCCCTTTGCGTATGCCACGGCACTAAGGACAATGGTTATGCTTTCTACTTCGACAGGCTCAGGGGCTGCTTCATCAGGAACCTGGTCTGTTTCTAAGTCTTGGTCTGACTCGGAATCTGGCTCTGCTTGCAAATCCTGCGGAGTTTGAGAGCTTTCCCCTGCCGGAGATTCTCCTGCGGCGGACTCTCCTGCGGAGGATTCCTCTGTGTGGGGAGCCGCATCTACGGATGTTCCGGGAGGACCTTCAGCAGTTGTTTGACTTTGGCAGTCCGATAGGCTTAAAATAAGAAGCGCGACTATAAAGACCACAACAAAGACTACTATTGCGACTTTAACCGGACTATTAAATATTGATTTCTTACTTGGTAGTTTCATGTTGACTCCGATACGTGTGAGTGCAAATTACGGCGCAGACTGCATTATTTGCAGGGTGTGCATTGCACCATACTTTATAGATTATCAGATTTGCGGCAAAAATTCAAAATATTTATAATAGAAAGCAGGTTTTTTATTTGAAACATCTTTTCACAAGCGACTATTGTGAACTCGCCCATCCCGCAGTTTTGGAAGCATTTTCTGCCATTGGCAATACGCAATTTGAGGGCTACGGCCTTGACGAATTTTCGATGAGGGCTTCGGACTTGGTGCGCACTCTTGTTAATTTTCCGTCTGCCGATGTCCATTTCATAGCGGGCGGAACTCACACAAACCTGGTGCTGATTTCCTCTGTCCTGCGCCCTCATGAAGCTGTGATAGCTCCCAAGACAGGCCATATTTTCGTCCATGAAACCGGCGCAATTGAGGCGACAGGGCATAAAATCTGCACAGCGCAGGGAGATAGCGGAAAGCTATCTGTGCCTGAGGTTGAGGCCATAGTAAAGGAACATTGTGACGAGCACATGGTAAAGCCTAAACTTGTCTACATCTCCCTCTCCACAGAATGCGGCACGGTCTATAGCAAGGCAGAACTCACAGCACTCTCAAGCTATTGCAGATCAAACGGCCTCTACCTGTTCATGGATGGAGCCAGGCTCGGAGCCGCCGTTAACAGCCCCGCATGTGACTTGAAATATGCTGATATCGCAGCGCTGTGTGATGCGTTTTATATAGGCGGCACAAAAAACGGCGCCCTGTTTGGCGAGGCGCTTGTCCTTACCAATGATGCCTTCAAAGACGACTTCCGCTTCCTCATTAAGCAACGCGGCGCAATGCTCGCAAAAGGTGCCGCCATAGGCCTTCAATTTGAGGCACTGCTTAAAGATGGCCTGTATGATAAACTGGCAAGCCACTCCGTAAACATGGCTATGAAGCTCGCAGACGGCATCAAAGCCGCCGGTTACGGCTTCTTATATCCGCCTCAGACAAACCTCATCATTCCGGTTTTGCCCAAAGCCACCGCTTCAAAGCTGCGTGAGTCCTATGGCTTTCATGATTGGGAGGACAGGGGCGACATGCTTGCAATCCGCCTTGTTACATCGTGGGCGACACCTGAGGCATTTGTAAATGAATTTTTAACAGAGCTCGTTTAGGGCTCAGTAGATGAAAGGGGTACACAATGGATATAATTAAAGCACGCACAATCATAGAAAAATATAACACCGAACCATTTCACTTGCAGCATGCGGCTGTTGTCAGCGGAGTTATGCGTTACTTCGCAGCCGAGTATGACCCCGGCCGCGAGGAATACTGGGCAGTGGTTGGTATGCTCCACGATGTGGACTTCGGCCTGTACCCGGAGGAGCACTGCGTTAAGGCCGAGGAAATCCTCCGCGAAGAGGGCGTTGACGAGGATATAATACGCTCCGCCCTGTCTCACGGCTGGGGGCTGACGGAAACTCCCCACGAACCTGAGCACTTCATGGAAAAGATTCTTTACGCCTGTGACGAACTAACGGGCTTAATCGGAGCAGTGGTGCTAATGCGCCCCTCCAAATCCACAATGGATTTGGAAATCAGCAGCGTAAAGAAGAAATTCAAAGACAAAAAATTCGCCGCAGGCTGTTCCCGCGACGTAGTAAAACAAGGTGCAGAGATGCTCGGCTGGTCACTCGACGAACTCTTTGAGCGCACAATACTAGCCATGCGCAAATTGGAGTCAGAACAAACTTCGTAAAATTCGCCGCCTAGTTCGGCGAAGTATTTTACACGCTATACCAACGCCACCCCCTACTAGCTCCCTAAAACTGCCCAGGTGCCGGAATGTGCTCTACTAGAGCTGCGTAGACCCGCAATCTCTCATCGTTGTTTGCGCTTGCGGTGCATGTCGATAATATCAAAAAATGCTCTGCATCATCAGGTGCGCCACGAACCGCTCTCGCCACCTCAGCGG
Source organism: Oscillospiraceae bacterium (assembly GCA_009786775.1). GTDB lineage: Bacteria > Bacillota > Clostridia > Oscillospirales > Oscillospiraceae > WRMH01. The sequence goes on along the minus strand of WQRL01000012.1, from coordinate 11,444 downwards.
CGGTTATGTGGCGGGGGTCGTTTTCCACGTCCCATGCATTTATTACCCGCACTGCAACAATGCGGTATCTTAGAATTTCCCAGTCCGCTGCGACTATTGTTATATATTGATGTTCCGCCAGAACTGCCGGGTCCCGCAGTCTGTGCAGCCTCGCAAACATCGAGCCATTTCTCATATTGTGGCCGTATATTATGCTTACCTCATCGTCAAAACCAGAGTTCCGGTAGTCTTTGAAAATGGCTCCTGAGGAGTTTCTATCCCCTCTAAATGTATGACTTAAATACCTTACATTATCGCTCCCTTGCACTAGGGGATAATCAATAAGGCCCTCTATGGTAATCCATCCGATAAAGTCTGGATTTATCTCAAGCATGGCCGGCATCGGGTCAACCCACTCATGGGCTTCTTCCTCTGAGTCAAGCGCTGTTTCCGGCTCTTTCTGCTCACTGGGACGAGGCTCAAAGGGTTCTTCAGGTGGCCAAGAGGCAGCAGGCGGAGGCATCCTGCGGAAATCCTCCCGCAACTGGTTGTACTCTGACCTGGCTGACTCATATTCCATGGTTGTGGCCACCAGCCTAAATGCGCCAAAAACGACCAGTGCGGCACCTATGCAAACAAGGACGACACTAAAGGCCCTGCTTCTGAGCACCGGGCCTATAGTTTTTTTGATTTTGGCAATTATTGCTCTCATTAAACCCTTCCCCGTCCGGCTGCCTTCCGGCAGCTTCGTTAATTATCTTCTCAGTTAGGCAACTTGCTCTCAAGTTAACTGTACATCAATTTCGCCTTTTTGTGAAGAGTTTTTTATTTGCGGTTATAAGGGAGAGAGTTAGTCAGGCATCATATGATATGCCACAAAGGGGCGGTCCATATGGGGCTTTGCGTGGGTTCTTGCGTGGATCTTTGCGGATGGACCGCTCCTAAGTGGCTCTCATCGGCATGCCGTCAAGGAAAAGCCGGTGAGGTTAATATTGTCAAGCTGCCAGGATCCTTTGAATACGCGGGGAGATGCGCGCAGTAAGGTGGGGAGATGTTTGTTTCGCAGACCCCGGCGGCGGTTGACACTGCTTATATGCCGTATGGCTTGTGGCCTCTATGGCCGTTTCTTTCTGCTGTCAATATTCGTTATTTATATGGTAATAATATCAGGCATTTCTAATACTATTTTATGAAATATTTCAGATTTGTAAATCGGCGGAGCGGACTATTTTTTTGACTAGTCCGCAGGGGTGGGCTCCGGCGGCAGGCCTCCCGCTAGGCTAATCTAGCATCTTGGCCAGTTTCGCACGGCGGTCTATGTTCAGCTTCTGGTATATTGTCCGCAAATGCGCCCTCACCGTGTTTTCGCTTACAAAAAGCATTTCGGCAATCTCTTGGTTGCGCAGGCCGTCGGCTGCCAGCTGTGCTATTTCCCGCTCACGTTCCGTGAGGGCTGCGGGCAATGAGCTTGCAGCAATGGAGCCGTGCAGGGCTTTCCACCCTGCTGCATACTGGTTTTTGTGTCCGTCAAATTTTGACAAAAACTCAGGATACTCCGTAGCGACCAGCTCGTCAGTCAGCTCCCGCAGAAGCGGCGCAAAGCCGGAGAAGTAGTGGAGCAGCCCGTCAGGCATTGCGAGCCGCGCAGCCTTCCTCAGGCAATCCGCAGCCTGAAAATTATCTCCAATAGCTAAAAAGCCTACCGCCAATGACATATGGTGCAAAATTTCAGCGAAAACTGTGAAGGACTCGGATAGCACCGCCTGCTCCAGCCCAATGACCTGTGCATAGTCCCCTTGGTTAATCAGGCAAAGCACATATGTGGCGAAGCCGTTTTTTCGTATGGAGGGCGGCATCCGCTGTTGAAGGAACTGCGCATTCTTAAGCCAGTCTGCAACCCTGCCGAAATCCTTGAGCTCAGCAAGCAAAAAGCCCCTGGCCGCCTCCGAAGCCATCTTAATGGCTATGCTCCGAGCCTCTATCCGTGCTATGCTCTCAAGTGTTACAAGGGCGTGCTTCCAGCCGTTTGTGTCAGCTTTGAGCAAGGCAACTGCGCCCAGCGTCTTTGCTGCGCCTATCCGGATCACTTTCTGATTTTTGCTTTCCGCTTGGAAGATGGCTTTGTAGGCTAAAACCTCCGCCCTCGCCGTTTCTCCCCTGCAAAGTGCCAGTTCCGCCCGGAAAAGCGCACCTGCCCCGCTGCCATGCCCGCCTGTCAGAGCCGAATAAATATTCAAAAATTCCTCCAGCAGTTCCGCCTCTAAATCGGCTTTTCCAGGCTGCACATGAAACGCTGTCAGTTGCACATATTCGTAAAATGCCCACGGGGCTGCCGGCAAAATAACCCTCGAATATGTCCCTTCAAACATAACTGCGGCCTCACGCACAATTTTCAGCATTTCTTCAAGAACAGGAAAATGCAGGTAGCACGACAGTAACAGCCACTCCGCCCGCAGGGAACCTGCTTTGGGCAAAATGCCGTCCAGCTCTTCCATTAGCGCCTTAAATGCCTGATCTTCGTCATCCATCAGCCTTAACGCCCACGCTATATGCAGCATAGACAGCGGGTAATCGAGCCTTATTTCGCGAGGGCATTCCCTTACTATTTCAAGAGCAATTCCTAAAAACGCCCCATCCTCAAATTCAGTGTTTGCATGACGGTCAAGATTTAGCGAAAGCAGGGATTTATAGTCTTTAATTTGTGCGTAAAAATCCATCGCACCTGCAATATTCCGCTCATCCCTGCATAGATCGCCTGCGCTCTTGAGGCACCGCCTGTCAAAGCCCTCACCCATCTCCCGCCTTTTAGATGCGAACAGCTCACTTAAAACATTGTGGGGCTCATATCTATTTTGACCGCTGCTATACCCTATAAACGGTATTGTCAGAGCCTCTTTTGCATATTCAGGCAGCATTTCCCTGCCCAGCAGCACACACAACTGTGCCGCAGTGAAACCCTTGAAGGGCGAGGCTATCATGAACATGTTCTGCTGCTCAGTGCTTAGTTTATTCCAGATTAGATTTTCCATCAACTGGCATACCGCAGCTTGAGAAAATTCCCCGGTTTCATGCCAGGAGCATAACTGCAAGTAAACTGCGATTATCCAGCCTTCCGTGCGCCTGTATACCTCCGCTGCGGCCTCGCTTGAGATATCCGCACCTGCCTGTTTGAAGTATTTTCTTATGTCCTGCGCATCCCACCTGAGATATTCCGCTCTCAGGTGGAGGATTCCATAACCCAATATTGCCGTTAACATCTTATTTTTTAAGCGCCTGGTAATAAATACCACATTCAGATTTTTGCCCGCATGGCAAAGCAGAGCCGTAAGTACCGGCTCCGGCAAGGCTTCAAGCAAGTAGTGGGAGTCGTCCAGCACAAGCCATGTGCTCTGCTCACAGCCTATTTCCCGCAGGATGTCACACACCTCACCCATAGTAAAAGCGTCCGGGAATTTTATTTCTTCCAGGCGTTTCCCCGCAGGCTCATCAATTTTCCCGATTTCACGGCACAGTCTGGCATACATAGCCGGCGGAGCTTCGTCCACGGAAGTAAAACAGCGCACAGCTTCGCCATGCGCTTGTCTATCCTTTAGATATTCACGCATGGCAGTAGTTTTGCCATATCCTGACGGAGCTTCAATAACCGCAGTCTTGGACATAGCCAATATTTCAAATTTTGTTTTGATTTTTTCTGAAAAGTAGTAGGGGAATTTTCCCCCCAGCCCGCCTCCGGCGGATTTGTGTCCGGCACAGATAAAGTTTTGTCGCATAGAAATCACTACTCCTCCAAGCAGCTTGCAACCCCACTTTATTCTACACGCGAAATATATATTAATAAAATATACACATATTGTCAAGTTTCGTTTTGAGAATTTCTGTGCGCAAAATGCACCCTGTTTGATTTTAGCTACATAGCTGAGCGCCCCTACTTAGGTCTCGCCTGTGTAGGGGCGCGTGAGCGCAAATATGTATGGCGTGTAGCCGTGTGCTCAGATTAGCATATTATGCCCTGAGCTTCTTTATAGCCTCAGTAAGGGCCGGAACAACAGCCTTAAGGTCGCCTACTACGGCGTAGTCGGCTATTTCAAAAATCGGGGCATCCCCATCTCTGTTAATGGCAATTATAACATCTGAGCCGGTCATTCCTGCAAGATGCTGTATGGCACCCGATATGCCACAGGCGATGTAGAGTTTAGGCCCTACTGTTTTGCCTGTCTGGCCAACTTGATGCCCGTGGTGAATCCAGCCGGCATCGACTGCGGCGCGGGATGCACCCACTACTCCGCCGAGAAGGTCTGCCAGTTCCTTGAGTAAGGAGAAGTTTTCCTCACTGCCCAGGCCACGGCCTCCCGATACTATAATCTCTGCATCTTCCAGCTTCACTGCGCCCTCTGCCGCCTCCGCGACTTTCTCTATCAGCGCTGTCCTGATTACATCAGAAGCAACTGCGATATCTTCATTTATAATTTCCACCGTGCGGCCTGTATCTGGCTCGCCACGCTTGAAAATGCCCGGACGGATTGTGCCGATTTGCGGGCGTGCTTCGGGGGTTTCCACAACACTAAGGTAACGGCCTGAATAGACAGGGCGCGTCCACTTAATGACTCCGTTTTCTACATCAAGCCCTGTGCAGTCCGCCGCACAGCCTGTTTTGAGCCTTGCTGCTAAACGTGGAGCCAGCTCCCGTCCGTTGCTTGTTGCACCGAACAGAAATGCGGCAGGCTTATATTTTTCTACCAGTTCTTTGAGCGCGTATGTGTAGCCCTCAAGGGAATATTCGGCATAGGCTTCGCCCTTTATTGTAATAATCTGGTCTGCCCCAAATGACGCAGCGGACGCACATGCATCGTCCAAATCATTGCCGATTAAGACTGCCACGGTTTTGTCACCGCCTGCAACCTTCTTGCCTGCTCCTATAATTTCAAGACCCACATTCTTGGCCTTGCCGCCGCTTACTTCGACGTATACAAATACATTCTTATAATCCATTTCCCGCCTCCTTATATCACTCCGGCGTCACTTAGGAGCGCCGTCAGTTTTTCGGCGGAAAGCTCGCCGGTTTCTTCCTCTATCTTCACGCCGCCGGACTTGCGCTCGGGTATATAGGTTCTCAGAGTCTTTACAGGCTGCCAGATGTTAGCCGCATCGCCTAAATCCGCCGCTGTAAATACGGGGATTACAGCCTTGTTCGCCGCCATCTTGGTTTTGACAGACGGAAATCTCAGGTCGTATTCGGTCTTTGTAACAGTCACAACTGCCGGCAGCTCCGCATCCATAACTACCAGGCCATCTTCGGTTTCACGCACTGCGCGGGCCTTACCGCCTTCGATTGAGAGCTCACGGGCATATGAAAGCTGCGGACAGCCCAAATATTCGGCAAGCTGGGCACCCACTTGACCCGCATCTGTATCATTTGCCTGGCGGCCGAGAAGCACCAGGTCAAATTTCGCGCCCTCTTCGGCTTCTATCTTTGCCACCGCCTGGGAGAGCACATAGCTCACCGCAAGGGAGTCAAGTTCTGCAAAAGCCTCGTCATTTACATGGTAAGCCTTGTCTGCACCGACTGCAATGCAAGCCTTGAGTATATCTTTTGCCTTGTCCGGCCCTACCGTCAAGACGGTAATTTTGACATCGCTGCCAGCTTCCTTAAGCCTTACGGCTGTCTCCACCGCACATGCGTCAAAGGTGCTTAAAATCTTGGGAATTGTGTCAAGGTTGGATGTCCCGGCATCTGCATCTACCTTTAGTTCCTCGGTATTAGGAACTTGTTTTACACATACTAGTAAGTTCATTCACGAATCTCCTTATTATTTTAATACCTGCCCTGCAATGACCATTTGCTGAATTTGAGTTGTACCCTCAAAAATGGTCAGAACGCGGGCATCGCGGTACATACGCTCAATTGGGTATTCCTTGGAGTAGCCATAGCCGCCGTGCAGTTGCAGAGCTTTGCTCACCACATCCAAAGCCATCTCGGTGGCAAAGTATTTCGCCATGGAAGCATCCTTTGTCACATCCTCGCCATTGTCCATCTTGTAGGCTGCATTGTAGACGAGAAGTTTTGCGGCGTTAATGTTAGTCTCCATCTCCGCTACCATAAAGCGCAGCGCCTGAAACTCAGCGAGAGGCTGGCCGAACTGCTTGCGCTCCTTGATGTGCTTAATGGCTTCCTCCATCGCTCCCTGGGCTACGCCGATACCCTGACATGCCACGCCTATGCGCCCAATTGAAAGGGTTTTCATCGCGGTTGTAAAGCCTTTGTCTATTTCACCGAGAATTTCACTCTTGGGAACACGGACATCTTCCAGTACCACATCGCTTGTAGCCACGCCGCGCAGTCCCATCTTCTCCTCATGTTTGCCTATGGAAACGCCGGGCAAGCTCATATCGACTATAAAGGCTGTTATGCCTCTTGCTCCCTTTTCAGGGCTGGTCTTGGCGAAAACTACACAGTTTTTTGCAAATGGCGCTCCTGTAATAAATGTCTTTCTGCCGTTGAGGATATAGTCGCTGCCATCTTCGACAGCTTTGGTGGCCATTGCCCCGGCATCACTGCCCGCTCCGGGTTCTGTGAGGCCGAAAGCCATAAATTCTTCCCCGCTTGCTATGCCGGGGACATACTTGAGTTTCTGCTCCTCCGTGCCCGCTAAGAGAATCGGCGCTGTAGACAGGGAGTTGGCCGATGAAAAAGTAAGTGAGCAGGTTATGCTCTTCTTGCATATCTCTTCCATAACGCAGACGTATGAGCGTGTGTCCAGACCCAGGCCGCCGTACTCTTCCGGGATTTTCAGGCCATAGAGCCCCATCTCGGCCATTTCATCATAAACCTCTTGGGGCACTTCATCATTGTGGTCTATTTCATTCGCTATAGGTGCCAGTTTTTTCTCGGCAAATTCCTTTGCCAGTTCTCGAATATCATTATGATCTTCGTTAAAAAACATTTACCGTCCTCCAAAATTATTTTTCTTGATTCCAGCCGGGCCGGCTTTGAGCGCTGCCAGCCCGGCTGAAAAAGCTGTTTTTAGTAAGTGTGGAAACCCTTACCTGTTTTTCTTCCGAGTAAGCCGCCCCTGACCATGGTCTTGAGCAGGCCTGCCGGTCTATACCTTGGGTCGCCGGTTTCACTATGAAGTACGTTCATTATGTTTAGAACTGTGTCGTTGCCGATTAGGTCGGACAGAGCCAGCGGACCCATGGGCTGATTTGAGCCCAGAACCATAGCCTTGTCTATATCCTCAGCGGTTGCAACGCCTTCGCTGAGCACGACGATTGCTTCGTTTATCATCGGGATGAGAACTTTGTTTACTATAAAGCCAGGGCTGTCCTTAACTTCGACAGGCTCTTTGCCGATTTCCGAAGTAAGCTCCTTAACCTTTGTAAAGGTTTCATCAGATGTTTCTATGCCCCTTATTATTTCTACGAGCTTCATTATTGACGCAGGATTGAAGAAGTGCATCCCTATGAACTTGTCCTTACGGCCTACTGACGCCGCCAGTTCCGTGATGGAAATGGACGATGTGTTTGTGGCAAAAATCGTTTCAGGTTTGCACAGGCCATCAAGAGTCTGGAAGAGCTCTTTCTTGATACCCACGTTTTCGATGATAGCTTCAATCACAAGGTCTGCATCGGCGCTATCGGCGAGTTCTGTGGTGAACCCTATTAAGCCGAGCATGTTTTTCTTGTCATCTTCACTCATCTTTCCCTTGTCTACAAGTTTGGAGAGACCCTTATTGAGTCTTTCTGAGGACTTTCCGATAATTTCCGCCGTCATGTCGCGTATTACGACTTCAAAGCCTTTTTTTGCGAACACTTGTGCTATATCGGTACCCATGGTGCCTGCGCCGATGATACTAATTTTTTTCATTCCAAGCCCTCCTATTTGTTCTTGAATGAGGTTACTTTTTCTTTATTTACAAACGCTGTCATAGCATCTGTCTGATCCTCTGTGGAGAAACACAGGCCGAATGCTTGGGCTTCAAACGCAAGACCTGTGCTGATATCACACTGCATGCCCTTGTTTATAGCGGCTTTGCTCTGTCTCACTGCAACCTGTGCATGCGCGCCGATTTTGCCCGCCATTTCAAGGGCTGCGGCCATGAGTTCTTCACCCGGGACCACCTTGCTGACGAGGCCGATATTCAAGGCCTCCTCTGCGCCGATTATATCACCGGTGAATATGAGCTCTTTGGCCTTGGACAGTCCCACTATGCGGGGCAATCTCTGGGTGCCGCCAAAGCCAGGGGTTATGCCCAGGCCTACTTCCGGCTGCCCAAACTTCGCCTTCTCGCCTGCAATTCTTATATCACAGGCCGAGGCCAGTTCACAGCCGCCGCCTAGGGCAAAGCCGTTGATTGCTGCAATTACAGGCTTTGTCAGGCTCTCAATCTTCGAGAACACCCTATTTCCAAACTCTCCAAAGGCTCTGCCTTCGTCGGCAGTGAGATCTTTCATCTGTGCTATATCAGCACCCGCGACGAATGCACGGCCTGCCCCTGTGATTATTACTACATAAACATCCTTGTCCTGCTCGGCTTTTACCGCCGCCTGTTCAAGCTCTGTAAGTACATCCAGGTTGAGCGCATTGAGCGCCTCAGGCCTGTCAATAGTCACTATTGCTACGTTTCCTTGAACTTCGTATTTGACATTCATAATAATCCTCCTGAATTATACTGCCTAGTTGTTAACTGCTAATTTACTGCTAGATGGCTAGTTACCTATTCGCCTGATAACCCAGCTCAATGCCTGCAATGATGCCCATGTGGATGTTTGAAGTACCTTCGAGGGTTTCAAACTGCTTGGCATCCCTCAGCCATCTGCCGCAGGGGTATTCGTCGGAATAGCCGTATGAGCCATAAATTTTCATGGCGACATTCGCAGCGTGAACTGCTGCATTACATGCAAAAACCTTTGCCATGGATGTTTCTTGCTGGCTCGGCATGCCGTTTTCTTTCAGCCATGCCGCCTTAAACACAAGAAACTTTGCCGCGTCGTCTTCTAGTTTCATTTCTGCTATTTGCTGCTGAATCATCTGGAACTTGCCTATTTGCTGGCCAAACTGTGTGCGCTCGTTTGCATACTGGACACTGCCTTCCAGACATGCGGCAGAAAGTGCTGCCGCACCTGTTGCACAGCCCATACGGGTATTGTTGAGCATCCACATACACAGTTGGAAGCCTTTGTTTTCTGCGCCGAGAAGATTCTCTTTGGGAATCTTGGCATCTTCAAAAACTATTTCAGATGTCGGAGCCGGCCACATGCCGACCTTCTTGTGGATTGGAATTCTTTCTACGCCTTCAGTTGTTTCATCAAAGTCAACAATGAAACAGGAAATGCCGCGTGCACCAGCCGCAGGGTCAGTCTTGGCAAAAATCAGCATATAGTCCGCCGTATGCCCGCCTGAGATCCACATCTTGGAGCCGTTGAGCAAGTAGTGGTCTCCGCAGTCTTTGGCTGTCATCTTCATGCTGCCCACATCGGAACCCGAGTTTGCTTCTGTGATGGCAAAGCTGCCAACTTTTTCGCCGCTACAGAGTCCGGGGATATACTTTTGTTTCTGTTCTTCTGTGCCGTGGTGTAAAATTGTCATGGCCGGGCCCCAGACATTGCCGCTGATGCTAAGGCGCCAAGAGGTGTGAACCTTGGCAATCTCATATAGAGCAGCCACGCCTTCCATCCAGCCCAGCCCGTTGCCGCCGTACTCTTCAGGTATAGAGAAGCCCAGAAGGCCCATTTCACCCATCTGTGTGAGAATTTCACGGCGGTAGTGATGATTTTCTTCGTCTGCTTCAATCCATGGTGCGATTTCTTTTTTTGCGAAGTCCCTTGCCATTTCGGCAATCATTTCCATATCTTCTGAATAAGCCAGAAACATTATATCATTTCCTCCCTGTTATGCAATCGAAACTACAGGCGTGCCGCTGTCGAGCATATCGCCTTTTTTCACAAATACTTCTTTTACTGTGCCTGCGCGTGTAGCCACTATTTCATTTTCCATCTTCATGGCCTCAAACATTACAAGCTCTTGGTTTGCCTTTACTGCATCGCCGGGCTTAACCTTGACTTCCAGCACAACGCCGGGAAGCGGAGCCAGAATTGTTTCAGCCTCGCCGGCTGGAGCTGCAGGGGCTGCCTGCTTGGGTGCCGGGGCAGGTTTTACCACCGGGGCTACTTTTGGCGCTGCAACTGCTACAGGTACTGCTGCCACGGACTTGACTTCGCTTGTGCCGCCGGCCTCTTCTACTCCCACTTCGTATGTGGTGCCATTAACTGTGACTTTATAGTTTTTCATTATTTATCCGATCCTCCAAAATAAATTAATTACAATCTCTCACGAGTGGGTTTGTGGCTTTAACCCCGCTTGCCCTGGTAAGCCTGCCCTCAAGGTTCCTTATTAGCGGGTGGGTAGCGGCACCGCCTCTATAGGCATCAATCGCCGCTGTAATGGCAGCTATTAGCTCCTCATCCTCTATTCCGAGCTCTTTCTTGCGCCTATATTCGAGAAATGCCTTGCCCACTTGCGGGAAGAGGGCGTAAGTCAGCACATCTTCTTCCGATTGTGCCAAATCCCCTATTTCCTCTTTGAGTTTATCAAACTCATCCGGAATCAAGTCGGCGGGGCGGCAGTGAATCACTTCATCATCGCCTATGCACTTCTTGCGCACTTCCTCGTTGACCTTTGCAGGGAGCTCCCCATACTCACCGCGCATCATTGCACGGAATTCTTTAGTTACCATTTTGTAGCGCGTGCCACCGACAATATTCATAACCGCCTGTGAGCCGACAATCTGGCTCGTGGGCGTGACAAGTGGCGGATAGCCTGCTTCCTCGCGGACCTTTGGCACCTCGTGGAGCACGTCGTAATATTTGTCCTCGGCCTTCATTTCTTTTAGCTGAGATATTAGGTTTGATAGCATTCCGCCCGGAACTTGGTAAATCAGGGTATTTGTGTCCACTTGCAGCACCCTGGGATCACGCCAGCCTTCGGCTGTGAGCCTATCGGCAACGTGTCGGAAGTGTTCTGCCGCTTCGCTCATCTTTGCAAGATCCAGCCCTGTATCCCGCTCATGGCCAATTAGTGAAGCTACAAGCGACTCTGTGGCAGGCTGCGATGTGCCGTTTGCCAGCGGAGATAAAGAGGTGTCTACAATGTCTACTCCCTCAAGGGCTGCCAGCATGTAGTTCATGTCCCCCGTACCCGCTGTGTTGTGAGTATGGAGGTGCAGGGGCAGTTTGACACGCTCTTTGAGCTTTCTGACAAGGCTGGCTGTGTCGTGGGGCAGCATGAGGTTTGCCATGTCTTTAATAGCAATTATATCCGCTCCCATGTCCTCAAGCCTCATAGCCAAGTCAATCCAGTACTGTTCATTGTGAACAGGGCTCATTGTAAATGACATGCCTGCTTCTGCGATGCCGCCGTACTCCCTGACGCTCTTTATTGATTTCTCAAGGTTGCGCACATCGTTGAG
>WQRL01000011.1 GCA_009786775.1 Oscillospiraceae bacterium | reverse complement strand
AAGGTGGGTATTCCCAACGGAATTGCAGGGCTCTTTTCAGCCGAAGGGCGGGTCGAAGTATTCGGCGAGCAGCTCAACTTGAAAAAACTTGGGGATGCCCTGAGCAAAAGCATTGCCTTCGTTTCAGAAGACAGGCGCGGCGTTGGGCTACTGCTTGAAGAAAGTATTGCCCACAACATAATGTTCCGCACCATGACAACCAAGCGTGAATTTTTGCGGAGCGGACAGATAAACGCCCACAAGATGAACACCCATGCTGACGAGATGATAAAGACACTTGACATTAGATGCCGGAGCCGCAAGCAAAAAGCAGGCACTCTGTCAGGCGGCAATCAGCAAAAGGTGTGTCTGGCATCAGCTCTAACAATGGGGCCGAAGGTGCTGATAGTTTCCGAGCCGACCCGTGGCATCGACATAGGGGCGAAGGAACTGATCCTAAACTACCTCTCGAAGCTGCGCGATGAAGGCATGACTATTATAATGGTCAGCAGTGAGCTAGGGGAGCTAAGGAGCCTCTGTGACCAGATAGCGATTGTATCAGACGGCAAGATAATAGCTACTTTGCGCCCCGACGCGACTGATGCCGAATATGGCCTTGCGATGAGCGGAGTTGCGCCCAGCGCAGAAAATATTGCCCAGGCTGAAACGGTGAGCTTCGGTGCCGCTCAAGCTAATGCTGGCTTAGAGGCTGAGGATTCACGCTGGGATAAGGCGCTATACGGCGGTGATGCGCCTGCAAACAATGCGGAAGGCGGTGAGGTATAATGAAGCCTGAAACAACTGCTGCGGGGCAAGGGACAGCCGCGAGGCTGTGGGGCAAGGTCCAGACGGATTTTGGCTTGGCGCGTGTTATTATAGTTGGGCTTTTTGTGCTAATGTTTGTTGGCGCAGGGCTTATGGACATGAACACTGCCTCGTTTTTCGGCGACGTAATACGCCGCTGGGGAATGTGGGGGGTTATAGTTCTTGCTATGCTGCCGAGCATACAGAGCGGTGTCGGCCCGAACTTCGGTGTTCCGCTGGGTATCCTGGGCGGTCTTGTCGGAGCCACGGTAAGCATTGAACTAAACCACCGGGGGCTGTTTGGCAGCATTACAAACCCCTATCTAAATCCTATAGTGCTTGCACTGGTGGCAATTGTAGTTGCCCTTATCATATCTGTCGCTATCGGAATTTTGTACGGCATGCTTCTTAACAAGGTTAAGGGCAGTGAGATGGCAATTACGGTATATGTAGGCTTCTCTGCTGTTGCGCTGTTTAATATCCTGTGGGCTATGAGCCCCTTTATCACTGCGGACATCGCAATCCTTCCTGCAACGGGCAGAGGGCTGCGCCAGATGGTTAATCTGGATCAGGACTTTGGAAATGCCTTTGACCAGCTTCTGCGGTTTGAAATCGGAGGTATGACGGTCAGGCTCGGGCTTGTGCTGGTGTTCTTGGTGTTCTGCCTAATTATCTGGATGTTTACAAGAAGCCGCACAGGAATGATGATGAGTGCGGCGGGGGCAAACCCGAACTATGCAAGGGCATCAGGCATAAATGTTGACAAGATGCGCATTATAGGCACTACCCTCTCAACAGCCTTGGCGGCTGTGGGTATTGTTATCTATGCTCAAAGTTTTGGCTTTCTACAATATTATGCAGGTCCAAACGCATTTACATTCCAGGCTGTAGCTGCGGTTTTAGTGGGCGGTGCCACTGTAAGAAGGGCAAGAGTGTTCGATGTTATTTTCGGAGCGTTTATTTTCCACGGCATCCTTACAATTGCTCTGCCGCTTGCAACAGAGCTGCTGCCGCCGGAACTGCGGGCGGGCGTACCTGAAATGCTCAGGGCGATTGCGACCAACGGCATCATTTTGTATGCTCTGACTAAAATTAAGGGGGGGAGCCGATGAATACGAATAACGCAGTGTTTACCAAGCTAAAGGAATTTGTATTCGAGTACAAGGTTGTCCTGCTCTTCCTTCTCATTACAGCCGGCGCATTTTGGGCGGCGGGAATGTCCACTGTAATGTTTTTCAGTGAACTATTTACGCGCATCGGGCGCAATCTATTTCTAGTTTTGGCACTCCTTATTCCGGTTGTGGCCGGGCTAGGGCTCAACTTTGCCGTCGGAATCGGTGCGATGTCAGCACAGATTGCTCTGTTTCTCATCATTTTGTGGGGAGGACAGGGGCTTACAGGCATAATGTTTGTTGCACTGTTGTCCATTCCGATAGCTGTGTTTCTCGGCTATATAGTGGGTAAACTTTTCAACAAGATGAAAGGTGCGGAGATGATAGGCGGAATGGTGGCAAACCTGTTTTTCGGCGGGTTTTACAACTTCCTGTTCCTCTTTGTCTTCGGAGGGGTAATCACCATAACTACCCCGGGCCTTACCACTGGTACCGGAGTCGGGGTTCTCAACGCAATTGAAATGGGAACCTTTGGCATGAGGCAGGCGCTTGACAATGTACACATGTTCCATCTGCTTCAGGTTGCATTCTGGGGGCTTGCAGCTCTCATAGTGCTTGTTATAATCTCCAATGCCATAAGGAAAATCCCGATAACCCTCAAAGGGCCTGGCGGGCTTCTAAAATCACTGGTTGTGCTGGTAATACTGGGTATTGCCTATGCGCTTAACTATATCATTGAGCCTTTCCACGAGTGGCTGTATGTAGACCGGCTCAGAGGGCTGTACGGCGTCTGGATTGTGGCCTTTGGCGCGATGCTCGTTCCGCTCGTCAGCTTTATAAGGTCAAAAGTTGGGGAGAAACCGCCCGCATTTCAAAAAAATACGGTAAAGTATCTGGTAATAGGAATTTTGGTGTTCCTGCTGACACTTCAGCCGGAGATTTACAACGGCCTTGACAGGGTGAGGATTCCAGTCTTTACCTACATAATAATTGCGGTGCTCTGCATCATTATCACGTGGTTTCAGAACACTAGGCTGGGCCAGAACATGCGGACAATCGGCCACGACAGGGCCGTTGCGACAGCCGCCGGAATAAACGTGGACAGGACAAGGATTATTGCAATGATGATATCCACTGTCCTGGCAGCTTTCGGACACCTAATATTCATGCAAAATGTCGGAGTTATGGTTACATACGGCGGTCACGAGTTTGTTGCCCTGTATGCAGTGGCAGCACTTCTTGTCGGCGGGGCGTCGGTGGCAAAGGCATCCATTAAACATGCTGTAATCGGCGTAATAATCTTCCATGCATTCTTTATACTTGCTCCATTTGCGGGTATGCGGCTGTTTGGAAGTGCCCTGATTGGTGAATACTTCCGCATGGTGGTAGCAAATGCTGTCATAGCATTCGCACTAATAATGCACGGATGGAAGCGCATCTCGAAGAAGCTGAAGGTTCCGGGCAAAAACCTCATAAGGGGTTCATCATTTTTGATGCTTGCAGGGAGCATAGCCGGAATAGTTGTCGCTGCCAGCGGGCTGCCCATGGCCGCCCATTGGGATGCCGCGATACGCATGACGGTACCGTGGGCAATGATTTTCGGCCTTACACTAGTGTTCTCCCTGTACAGAGCCTTCTACAGTATCATGGGCATCCTCTACTGCAATGACTTGCGCAAGTCAGGCAGGCTCAGTGTGCTTGGCGGGCTGGGCATACTTGTAGCATTCCCTGAAATCTTCTTGGCGTTTGCCATGTATAACGGGCAGGCCATAGGTGTTATGACACTGATCATTCTCCTTATAACTGCCACACTTCTGCCGATTGTGTACTTCGTAGGTACTCGCACCAATGTAAAGGCAGACCCCATTGCGCAGCCCGGCAACGCAGCCTTGAAAATATCAGCAGGCCTTGCAAACATACGCAGCAAACTGAGCATATCGGCCGAAAACCGCATTAGGGCTTCATCAATACTGATGCTGGCCGGGTGTATTTTGGCGGTAATTGTTTCCGTAGGCGGACTGGCTATGGCCGGGCTCTGGGATGCCACAGCCCCGCTGGTAGCCCCTTGGTGGATAGTCTACGCACTAACTTTGGTGTTTGCACTGTATAGAGCGTTCTACAGCATTATGGGCATCATCTTCCGCAAAGACTTAAGGCGCGCAGGAATGCTCAGCGCACTCGGCGGGATGGGTCTTATAATGTCAATTGTAGATGTGTACCTAGCCGTTGTAGTTTTCAGAGCGGGGGCTGTCGGCCTGTTCGTGTTCATCGCCGCCCTGCTCACAACAGTAGTTTTGCCAATAGTATTTTACAGCGGTGCCCTCAGTAAGCAAAGAGAGTTTGCCGAGCGGTATGACACCCTAACCTAGAGATAGCGCGGCCACATCCGTATATTTTTGCCGTGTCCATGCAATCTTAAAGGGTAACAGAAAGTTTATTAAATGTTATTTGACATTTTAATAAAAATATATTAGAAAGAGGTATAATATGAAAAAGATCCTAGTATTAGCCGCACTTGTTATAAGTGCAATGCTCCTGCTCACCGCATGTGGCCAGGACGCTCCCCCTGCGGCAGAAAACGGCACTGCAAATGATGCAGGAACCCCGGCAGCTAATGGTGCTGCTGGCGAAACACACCTGCTTGTAGTTCAGCCGATGGCTGCGGCAAACCTAGACCCCTCGCTTACAAACGACGTTCCCTCAGCCCGCGTGTTCCACCTGATATATCAGACCTTGGTATATCAAGATGCAGACCTAAACATCATTCCCGGCCTTGCTACAGAATGGGAGTTTTTGGATGCACAAACCGTTGTATTCACACTTAGGGAAGGTGTCCGTTTCCATAACGGCAACATCCTCACTGCTGATGACGTGGCCTTTAGCCTCAACCGTGCAGGCCAGTCACCGCATATCGCAGCTATCACAAGTTTCATCTACGAAGTTGAAGTTCTAAACGACAACCAAGTTAAGCTGATTTCCGAATACCCGTTTGCCCCAATGCTCAGCCATCTTGCACACCAAGCGGCCAGCATTGTAAACCGTGAAGAGGTAGAGCGTGTAGGTGACGAAGCGCATGGTCAAAACCCTGTAGGCACTGGCCCGTTCCGTTTCCACAACCTAGTGGCAGGCGACCGTCTTGAGCTTGTCCGCTTTGAAGACTTCAACAGTGTAGTCCCAGGCTTGCCGGAAGGCCAGCTTCCAGCAGTTGAGCAAATCACTTTCCGCATTGTTCCTGAAGCGGGCGTACGCACAATAGAGCTGGAAACAGGTTCTGCACACCTTCTCTTTGACGCTGCGGCCACAGAGGTTGCGCGTATAAGAGAGCATAACGACCTGGTAATGCTTGAAGTTCCAAACCTTGCGCTTAACACATGGCTGGGCTTTAATAACCAAAGAGCCCCATTTGACGATATAAGAGTACGTCAAGCCATAGCTTATGCAATTGATATCGAATCTATCGTAGATGTCGCATGGGCAGGCCTCGGCCAAGTTGCTACAGGCCCGATACCCACCACCATCAGAGGTGCTCTGGAGTTCCCAATCATCCCTCAAAATATCGAAAGAGCCCGTGAGCTAATGGCTGAAGCTGGACTGGCTGATGGATTTTCAACCAATGTCTGGGTAAATGAAGGTAATGCGATGCGCGCTGACGCCGCCACCATGATTCAAGCTCAGCTCCGTGCGCTAAACATCGAAACTCAAATCAACATCTACGAGTGGGGTATCTTGCTACCTGCCACAGCAGCAGGCGAACATGACATGTCCCTCATGGGCTGGACTTCAGTTACGGGCGATCCCGACTACGGCCTCTTCCCAGTTTACCACAGCAGCAACTGGGGTGATGCTGGTAACCGTAACTTCTACTCAAACCCGCGCGTTGACGAACTGCTTGACCTAGGCAGAACCAGCTCCGACGATGCAGTCCGCATGGAAGCCTACCGTGAAGCTCAAATTCTGATAATGGAAGATCTGCCCCTTATCCCGCTATGGCAGTCTGTTGAATTGCATGCATCTCGAAACAACATCGAAGGCTTTACAGTTACACCTTCAGGCGTATTCCCCTTGTGGAACGTAGTTATCCACTAAAATAGCTTCCGGAAATAATTTCCGGACACACCTAGCATAAACTTAGCATGCCGGCGAAGCCAAATTCAGGCCATGCCGGCATGCTTAACCAAGACCTGGCACATGACTTATAAGAGCAAATAGGCGGTGATGGATTGTACAAGTATATACTCAAACGTCTTTTGATGATGATTCCCATTATTCTGGGCGTTAGTTTTGTTATTTTCTTTATGACCTATATAACTCCGGGCGACCCTGCCATTATGACACTGGGAGAGGGCGCTCCGCCGGAGGCTATTGAGGCATTAAGGGAAGAAATGGGGTTAAATGACCCGTTTTTGGTGCGCTATGTGACATATGTTGTCAATATGGTGCAAGGCGATTTGGGAAATTCCTTCATGACTCGCAGAGGTGTTGTCGATGAAATTATGGACAGGTTCCCGACAACATTGATGCTGGCGTTTTACGGCACGGTGCTTTCCGTGTTAATCGGCATTCCCCTAGGCATTATATCGGCGACCAAGCAGTATAGCATATTCGACAATGCTGCCACGGCGGCCGGCCTGTTGGGGGTTTCGATTCCCAACTTCTGGCTGGGGCTGATGCTGATTATATTATTTTCCATCAATTTAGGATGGCTGCCCCCTTCAGGCATCGCCACCCCTTCGGCCTGGATTTTGCCTGTAATTACATTGGGCACAGGTAGTGCTGCCATGGTTATGCGTATCACCCGCTCAAGTATGCTCGAAGTAATACGGCAGGATTATATCCGCACAGCAAGGGCTAAGGGGCAGAAGGAATCTGTTATAATCTGGAAGCATGCCCTGCGCAATGCCCTGATTCCCGTTGTCACTGCTGTCGGCCTTGATTTTGGATTTTTGTTGGGCGGAGCTGTTTTGACAGAGTCTATATATGCAGTGCCCGGACTTGGGCGGTTCATGGTGGACTCTATCCGCACACGCGACTTTCCAATCATTCAGGGCGGGGTTTTGTTTTTGGCTATAGTATTTAGTTTGGTCAATCTGTTAGTTGACATACTGTATGCCTACATAGACCCGCGCATTAAATCGCAATATAAGTAGGAGGGGGAGATGATTTTGCGAAATATAGATAACACTCCTTCGGAGCAAGTGAAAGAAAAAAAGAAGCGCAGCCAGTTACATGATATGTGGCGGCGGTTTAGAAGAAATCCTGTTGGAATGGTGGGGCTGTTCATTGTGCTGGTGCTGATTTTTTCAGCCATTTTTGCCGATGTCATCGCACCGGCGGTTTATGACCCCATACTGGGGGAAGTGCCGGCCTACGAGTTTCAGGATTTGGGGAACCGCAACACCTTCCCTAGCAGGGAACACCCTTTCGGCACGGATAACTTCGGGCGCTGCATATTTAACAGGGTTGTTCACGGTTCTCGCATTTCTCTTTTGGTCGGCTTTGTTGTAGTCGGCATTTCGATGGTAGTCGGAGTAATACTGGGTACCGTCGCAGGATATTATGGCAAAGCATCTGATAGCATTATAATGCGCTTTATAGATATTATGATGGCGATTCCCAACATTTTGCTGGCTATTTCGATTGTGGCAGCATTGGGGGCGGGGCTTGTCAACCTCATGATTGCAGTCGGCATAGGTTCCATACCGCTGTTTGCAAGACAGGTGAGATCTTCCGTGCTGTCTGTCCGTGAACAGGAGTTTATTGAAGCGGCCAGGGCGATTGGAGCTAAGGATCTGCGCATTATGTTTTTGCATATCTTGCCCAACTGCATGGCACCGATTATTGTCCGTGCAACAATGGGCATGGCGGTGGCGATTTTGTCAGCCGCGGCGCTGAGCTTTATCGGTCTGGGCGTTGAGCCTCCCACTCCCGAGTGGGGAGCCATGCTCTCGGAAGGACGGCGTTTTATACGCGACCACTGGCCGAGTACTGTGTTCCCGGGGCTGGCGATTGCCTTGGTTGTTTTCGGCCTGAACATGCTCGGCGACGGCTTGCGCGACGTTCTTGACCCGCGCCTCAAACAGTAATTTTGAAAATGAATGCTGTGAAAACCTAGATAGTGTGATGCGGGCCTGGGCATAAGTTTTTGACCCGTGCCGCGCTATCCAATAAGTTAGTCTATGCAGGAGTGAAATAATGAGTAATGAGAAGCTACTTGAAATAAAGAATCTCACCATCCACTATAAAACAGATGATGGTGTGGTGCATGCCGTAAATAACCTAAACCTCAGCGTTGACCGCGGTGAGGCCGTGGGTCTGGTCGGTGAAACAGGAGCCGGCAAGACGACAACTGCGCTGGGGATTTTGAAGCTGGTGCCAAACCCGCCGGGAAAGATAGTCGGCGGTGAGATATTCATTGACGGCGAGGATGTTGTGGGCAAGAAAGAAGCGGGTATGCGCAAAATCCGCGGCAATAAAGTGTCGATGATTTTCCAAGACCCTATGACCAGCCTCAATCCCGTTATTCCGGTAGGTGAGCAGATAGCTGAAGTTATCAGGCTGCACGAAAGAACCACCGCTGCCGAGGCGATGAAAAAAGCGGGGGAAATGCTCTCTAAGGTGGGAATTGACCNTGACCGCGCCAAGGAATATCCCCATCAGTTTTCAGGCGGGATGAGACAGCGCGTGGGAATCGCAATAGCCTTGGCGTGCAATCCAGAACTCTTGATTGCAGACGAGCCCACCACCGCTCTGGATGTTACAATCCAGGCGCAGGTTCTGGAACTTATGAGAGGCCTGAAAGAAGAGTTTAATACCGCGATGATTATGATTACCCATGACCTGGGGATAGTTGCGAAGATTTGTGACAAGGTGGCCATAATGTATGCCGGCAGCGTGGTGGAATTTGCCGATAAATATGACCTTTTCAGAAATCCCAAGCACCCATACACTATTGGGCTCTTTGGGTCTATACCAGATATACGCGGTGACAAGGGTACGCTAGAGCCTATTAAAGGGCTGATGCCGGATCCTTCAGACCTGCCTTCCGGATGTCCGTTTCATCCGCGCTGTGACCAGGCTGTGCCCGAGTGTTCACAAGCCGTGCCGGAAAATACTGATATAGGCAACGGCCACTTTGTAAAATGTGTGCTTTATTACGGACAGGAGGCTAAGTAGATGGCAGAAAAGCTCTTAGAGGCAAAAAACTTAAAAAAGTATTTTAAGACTAAAAAAGGCTGGCTCCACGCAGTTGACGGCATTGACTTTAGTATAAAAAAGGGTGAAACTCTGGGCTTGGTCGGCGAATCAGGCTGCGGCAAGTCCACCACAGGCCGTGTGGTGCTGAGGCTTTTGGAGGCCACTGGCGGGGAGGTTCTCTTCAACGGGGAGGATATCCTAAAGTACAACAAGAAGCAGCTTCATGCGTTTCGTGAGAATGCGCAGATTGTATTTCAGGATCCATTCGCCTCGCTAAACCCCCGCATGACAGTTTCTGAGATTATAGCTGAGCCATTGGTTATAAACAAAAAAGAACTAAGCAGGGCTGAGCGTTATCAGAGGGTAAGAAATCTCATGGAAACGGTAGGCCTGGCTGAGCGTCTGGAAAATGTCTACCCCCACGAGCTTGACGGCGGCCGCCGCCAGAGAATCGGCATTGCGCGGGCACTGTCCCTCAACCCTTCTTTCATTGTGCAAGACGAGCCTGTTTCCGCGCTGGATGTGTCGATACAGGCGCAGATTCTAAACCTTATGGAAGAACTCCAAAAGGAATTTGGGCTGACATACCTGTTTATTTCCCACGACCTTAGTGTAATAAAGCATGTGAGCGACAATATCGCAGTTATGTACTTGGGGAAAATAGTAGAGATGACAGACTATTCTTCAATTTTCCAAAATCCGCTCCATCCATATACCAAGGCACTGCTGTCTGCAATCCCAATCCCCAATGTGGATGAGGAAGAGCAGGACCGCATCATCCTTGAAGGCGATGTGCCCAGCCCGATTAACCCTCCGCCCGGATGCAGGTTTTACCGCCGCTGCTTCATGCGCAAGGATGAATGTAAGGATGTGACTCCTGAGCTAAAAGAGGTTTCACAGGGGCGCTACTGTGCCTGCCATATCGTGCATGGTGACGTTTAAGGGTAGCCGGCGATGAAACGGTATCTGAGGTTATTGCTTGTATCTTTGTGCTTTATAGTTGTTTTGGCGGCACTTAGTATAGTTTATGGACTGATAGCGCATGGTTATTTTACCTTGCGCTATGTGTTCATTGCAAACTTTACTATAGGTGTTGTTCTAATTTTGACCGGAATTTTGATTACGTTCATCCCCTCTGTTTACAGCGGTGAAAAAAATGCCAACATGCTTGACAGTTCCACATTTGTTGAGCGCAGCTACGACAGCCGGGAAAAAAGACAGCAGAAAGGGCGCATTGTGTTATGGGTCGGCATTTTCAATATAGTTTTAACAGGGCTGGTTCAGATTTTGCTCAGCTTTATTATTATTTAGGATGTTTTAGATAGTTTGGGCACGAGTTTATCGGGAGGAATGATCTTTATTATGGAAATCAGAGGAATGAATGAGCGTATCCGCAAGCTGCGCATGGAAAGTGTTACAACTGAGCCGGTACTCTGTATTGAGCGGGCGAAGCTTCTGACAGAGGCATATAAGGAACATGAAGGCCGTGTTTCAGTACCTGAACTGCGCGCCTTGGCTTTCAAAAACATTATGGAAAACAAGACTCTGTGGATTGGCGGCGGGGACTTGATCGTGGGAGAAAAAGGCTCGAAACCGCAAGCGGCGCCGAGTTTTCCTGAAATATGCTGCCACACCCTGGAAGATATGAAGATTATGAATGAGCGCGATTTGATTTTCTTCCGTGTTAGGCCGGAGGATTTTCAGATACAGGAGCAGACGGTTTTGCCCTTTTGGAAAGACCGCGCAATTAGAGACCGTCTGCTAGAAGCGATGAGCCCGGAGTGGACTAAGTGCTATGCGGCCGGTATTTTCACTGAGTTTATGGAGCAGCGCGGGCCGGGGCACACTGTGGGCTCCCACAACATTTACCGCAAAGGATTTTTGGATTATAAACTCGAAATTGAAAACGCCATTTCGGAGCTGGACTACCTGAGTGACCCGGAAGCGGTACAGAAGTTCGAGCAGCTAAAGGCGATGAGTATTTGCTGTGATGGGATAATTGCCCTGGGGCGGCGTTACGCAGCCTATGCGCGGGAGCTTGCAGAAGCGGAGCAAGATACAAAGCGCAGAGCGGAACTGCTGCAAATTGCCGAAAACTGCGATGTGGTGCCTGCGCAAAAGCCCCGGACTTACTGGCAGGCTATCCAAATGTACTGGTTTGTACACTTAGGGGTGACAAATGAGCTAAACCCTTGGGACGCATTTAGCCCCGGGCGGCTGGATCAGCATCTGTTCCCATTTTATGAAAGTGATTTTAAGTCCGGAGTTCTAGATAGGGAGAAGGCTCTGGAACTTTTGCAGTGCCTGTGGGTGAAGTTTAATAACCAGCCCGCACCCCCCAAGGTCGGGGTTACGCTCAAGGAGAGCGGGACATATACGGATTTTGCAAACATAAATACCGGCGGCATCGCGCAGGACGGCAGTGACGGTGTAAATGAAGTAAGCTACCTAATACTGGAGTGTATGGATGAAATGCGCTTGCTTCAGCCTAGCTCCAATGTCCAGATAAGCCGCAAAACGCCCAAGGCATTTACCGAAAAGGCCTGCGAGATTTCGCGCAAGGGCTGGGGGCAGCCCGCGTTTTACAACACGGAAGCGATTGTGCAAGAGCTTCTAAATGCAGGCAAAAGCATTGACGATGCCAGGCTGGGCGGTGCAAGCGGCTGCGTGGAAACAGGAGCCTTCGGCAATGAGGCATACATCCTGACAGGCTACTTTAACCTTCCTAAGATTTTGGAACTTACGCTAAACAATGGCGTTGACCCTAGGACTGGGGTTTTGCTGGGCCCCCAAACAGGGGAGGCCTGCGGGTTTAGTTCATATGAGGAGCTTTTTGAGGCATTTGTAAAGCAGATAGAATATTTTGTGGATATCAAAGTGGCTGGCTCAAATGTTATAGAACAGTTTTATGCGCGCTACCTTCCGGTGCCGTTTTTGTCAGTTGTCACAAATGACTGTATTTCCAAGGGCAAGGATTATAATGCAGGCGGGGCGAGGTATAACACAAGCTACTTGCAGGGCGTGGGTATCGGCACCGTTACCGACTCTCTTTGTGCGGTTAAATACTCTGTTTTCGACAATAAGCTATTTACGATGGAGCAAATGCAAAAAGCCCTCGCAGCAAACTTTGAGGGGTTTGAGGATTTACTTGCCGTGGTTAAGAACAAGGCTCCTCGGTACGGTAATGACGATAGTTATGCGGATACCATAATGCAGGCTGTGTTTGAGAGTTACCGTGACAGCGTTACCGGAAGGCCGAACACTAGGGGCGGAATGTTCCGGGTTAATATGCTGCCCACAACCTGCCACATCTATTTCGGCGAGGTTACAGGTGCCACGCCGAACGGAAGGCTTTCTAACAAGCCTCTGTCCGAAGGCATCTCCCCGTCCCAGGGGGCCGATACGAGCGGGCCGACTGCGGTACTGCGGTCAGCGGCCAGGATGGATCACCTTAGCACAGGCGGCACGCTTCTAAATCAGAAGTTTACGGCGGATGTTCTGGCGGGTGATGTGGGACTGAGCAATATGGTGAGCCTAATTGATGCTTATTTTGACATGGATGGGCACCATATCCAGTTTAATGTGATGGATAGAAAAACCCTTATTGCCGCACAGAAAAATCCTGAGAAATATCGAGATCTTATAGTCCGGGTGGCGGGATACAGCGACTACTTCGGCAATCTCAGCCGTGCGCTCCAAGATGAGATTATTGACAGGACAGAGCATAGTTTTAATTGAAGCGAGGTACATAAGTGATGGACAGAGTCTTCTACACTAAAAACCGCAATAAACTCTACGAGATTATCCCCGATGGCGCGATACTAGTTCTTTGTTCAGGCGGGCTATCCCACCGCACAGCCGATGAGGATTTCCGCTTCGCTGCAAACCGGAGCTTCATCTATTTTACCGGTGTGGCCGAGCCCGGCTGCATACTTATGGCCCGGCGTGTCAGGGGAGAGCTTGTGGAAACTCTGTTTGTGCGCGATCCCGACGTTGAGCAAGAAAAATGGCATGGGCGCAGAATCACTGTTTCGGAGGCACAGGCTGTTTCCGGGGTAGAGGATGTTGCGCTATACAGCACATTTGAAGCGGTGTTTCACAGGCTTGCAAATGATACATACTACGGCCAAATATATCTCTGCCTTGAGTCGAACCGCGGGCAGGGCGCCACGGATCAAAACCGCATTTTCCACAGGGCTGTACTTGAGAAGTATCCAAGCCTGACAGTACGCAATGCTTTTTCGCATATAGCGGCACAGCGCATGATTAAGAGCGCGAAAGAAGTTTTCGCCATCAAGGAGGCCATGGCCATTACCCGTGAGGGCATACTTAAGATGATGGCGGTCTGCAAGCATGCGCAGACGGAGATGGATCTTTTTGCTGAGTTTATGTATGTAATACACAAGCATGGGGCAGCCGAGCCTGCTTTTAAGCCCATAATATCCTGCGGTGAGAACAATTTCTATCTCCATTACGATACTCCCACAGGGAAGCTCATAGATGGGGCGCTCTGCCTCGTGGATGTGGGTGCAGGTAAGGATTTTTGTAATGTCGATGTGTCCAGGGTGTTTCCGCGCAATGGGGTGTTTAGTGAGCGTCAGAGGCTTGTCTACAATATTGCCCTTGAGGTCAACGATATTGTCACAGGTGCGATTAAGAAGGGCATGATGTTTAATGACATAAACGAGATGAACCGCGAGCTGACTTTTCCCAGGCTCAAGGAGCTTGGGATACTGACGGATATTTCTGGTATTGATGAGTATGTGTGGCATAGGTGCTCCCATCATATAGGCTTTGATGTGCATGATGTGGGGACGTATGAGAGGCCTTTAGATGAGGGGATGTTCTTCTCAATGGATATGGGCATCTATATTCGCCAGTGGGGGATCGGCTT
>WQRL01000010.1 GCA_009786775.1 Oscillospiraceae bacterium | reverse complement strand
CAAGTCTTTTCTCAATCGTCTGCACGGCAATTCGCTGACAAGTTTGATGGCTTCGCTTTACGGCGGGGGAGAAATTTCCAAAGATGACCTTGAAGAATTAAAGCGGTATATCGAGGATAGGGAGGGGGATGCGCAGTGACGGTTCTTATTTCCTTAGCTGGTACGGTGCTCACCATAACGCCGGTTATTGTTTTGATTTTGCTGGTATCGCCGCTGCTGGACAGGCGGTATGCGGTAGGCGGGCGTTATGTGTTGTGGATTTTGGTTATGATTTCTTTGGCGATGCCACTTTTGCCCTTCATGCCGGAGCCTGTGTTTTTAATCAATATGCCGGTGCCGGCTGCGCAGCTTGCGCCTGCAACGGACTTGGCTGGTGCAGGTTTTGAGGATTACTTGACGGAAGATGCGTATGCCTTGGGCGCGTACGGACACACGGCTGTGCCAGTGGATGCACTTCCGTCTGAGATTGTGTCCGAGGGTGGAGCTGGTATGGATTTGAGCGGTGCTGGCCTGGAAGGCATTCCACCTGCTGATATGGGGTATAGTGTCTATGTCGGTGCCTATGGCGGTTCTTATGCTGATACTTATGCCAGTGCCTATGCCGAAACTCCCACTGCACTTCCTGTGCGAAGCGGCTTGGCCGGTTTAGGCATGGACGATTTACTGATCATCATATGGCTTTCGGGAATTGCCATATCTCTTGTGTTTCAAATGGCAAAGCATGTTATGTTCATGCGCCACGTCAGCCGGTGGGGTATTGCCGAAGCTAGTACAAATATTTTAGGCATTTTGGAAAAAGAGGCTCTGCGGCTGGGAATCAACAGGAAAATCAGGCTCAAGAGATGCAAAGGAATTAATGCGCCCATGCTGGTGGGGTTTATGAAGCCCACTGTTCTGCTGCCGGACTCCAATTATGACGCGGCGGAGTTAGTGCTTATTTTCCGGCATGAGATGACGCACCTTAGGCGCCTGGATTTATGGTATAAACTGGCGCTTGTGGCTGTGAAGTGTGTTTATTGGTTTAACCCCGCTGTCCATCTCATGGCAAGGCAGGCGGGCAAAGATATAGAAATTATATGCGACATGCTTACCGTGCGGAATTTGGGCATGGAATCAAAGCGGAAATACAGCAAACTGATTTTGAGTTTGGCGAGTTCTGCGCCTAACCGGAGCCTGCTCACTACGAGTATGGAGGGGGATAAGAACATGCTTAAAAAGAGATTTTCAAATATACTGGGAGCGGGGAAGAAGCGTGGAATCCTGTTGTTTTCAGTGCTTGGCATAATAATTATTGCAACAGCGTGTACAGTGGGAGCGGGGCTGGACAATAACTTATATGAAAGCGGTGCGCCTGAAAGCAGTGCGCATGAGAGTAGTGATGGAGAGCCGGTAACGCTGGATTACGAGCCTTTGCAAGATGGGTATTTAGAACATGCTGACAACCACGGACAGCCAGGATATACGGAGCCGTACGAATATTACGAAGAGCAAAGGGATGTGTCTAGTGAAAGAGCTAGAGCGAGAGCCAGGGCGAGAGCTAGGGAGATAGTTAGGGAGGGAAAAGGCGTAGCAGTTTTGATTGAATTAATTGCCACACAACAAAGTTATGCAGGCGAGCCTGCTCAGGAGGTTGACTTTTATGAAATAGGGTGGCTTGTATGGGAGCTCGAATCAGACAGGGATGCAGAGGCGGAGTTATATGAGCGGATGAATTTTGCATCGGATGTAATTTCAAGTGATATCATTGAGGGCGATAACGAACTAAGGCTTTTGCAAGAAAGCTATGACCTAGAGATGGCGGATGCCACGGGCCAGTTTGTTTGGCCGGTTCCGCGGTCTAGGATGATGTCATGGCCTTCTGGGGAAAGGGTGGTGTCATCTCCTTTTGGTGAAAGGATGCACCCTATATTCCACGTGATGCGGCAGCACACAGGTATAGATATAGCCGCCCCGGCGGGGACAGATGTTGTCGCGGTAGATTATGGCACTGTGCTGATTTCGAGATTTAATGAGGTCTTTGGTAATATGATAGTGATTTCCCATGGAGAAATTGATGGGATAAGGGTAGTGACAATGTATGCACAGCTTCATGCGCGCGGCGTCAGGGCGGGCGATGCGGTAAGTCCGGGTCAGGTAATCGGGCAAGTCGGCTCAACCGGCATTTCTACAGGCCCGCATCTTCATTTCGAGGTATTTGTGGACGGGGTAAGGGTGGACCCGCTCGGTTGGGTGGGATAAAAAGCAAAATTTGACATAATCCGCACAACAATATAATATAAAAGCTGACAGGGATGGTTCTGTCAGCTTTTTAATATTAAAATAATGGGAGATTAAAGTGGAAAATATTAATCTGGATTTATTGCCTGTTGACGGCGAGCGCGTATTTGAGGAAATTTCTAAAGGAAATATGGCCATAGTTAGGGCAAAGACTGAGTTTTTGTACATCGTTGAACTCAATAATCAAATTCATATGTTCTCACATACTGTCGGTGCGCCCGGAGGGGGGCAGAAGCAGTTTGAGAAGGATGAAAAGGGCACTGCCATAGTGCGCAAGGTCGTGGATTTGGCCGAAGCCTGCTACGTCTGCGAGTTCGATAAGGGTTACAATATCTACAGTGTTATGGCAACTGCCGAACAGGCGATTTTGGAAATGTTCCCGGGTGACGACAGGAGCAATGACGGGATAGTGGACTTTTCGGTTCCGGAAGAGGAATAGGGAAAGATGAAAGATAGGTTTGTCCTCATTTTGAGGACAAACCTATGATTCTACTTCGTGAGCCCAGTCGCAGAAGACGATTTCTTTTGCGAAGTGCTCTAGGCCTTCCTTGGTGTCGCAGATGCTTGTCATAGCGATAGAGTAACTTTCACAGGAGCGTTCGATTTCAATTTTGGCCTCATAGCGCATAAAGTTTCCGAAGGCAATCCCGGGGAGGGGAGTGTCCTTTGTTATTACAACGAGCTTTCCGGGGTCAAAGCCGTAAAAACCGAGGGGTTTTTGGTAGTCACCGTGGCAGAGGACTTTGTATGTCTTTAGCGGCTTAACTATCTCGCTGAAATGGCTAAGATTATCGAAATAAGTTTCAAAGAGCCTTGGGGCATCAGCCTCTAACAGCCGTAGGCAACTGTCGATGGAGGCCATTAATACATAAGAGGGGCTGCTTGTCTGGAGCATAGACAGGAGCCTCTTTGTTTCTTCTGCATTTGCACGGGGAGTGCATAGGTGGAGCAGGGAGCACTGAGTTAAGGCGGGGAGGGTTTTGTGCAGGCTCATCACCACGATGTCGGCACCTTCCTCTATGGCGCTTTTAGGAAATTTTTCTGAAAAACCCAGATGAGCACCGTGGGCGCTGTCTACGAATAATGGGATGTTTTTTGCGTGGGCAATACGGGCGATGCTACTTATGTCGCTGACCACCCCCTCATATGACGGAGAGGTTATTACGACAAGTTCTATACCGGGGTTTTCACAAAGTGCGGATTCGATGGCCGCAGGGGTGATGCTGTTTTGAACGCCCGAGGCCTCGTCTATGTCCGCAGAGATATAAATGGGGGTCAGGCCGAAGAGTTCGGCTGCGTTGTCGATGGACCAGTGGTGCTGGTTGGCTACAAGAATTTTGCTGCCGCGTTTGGCGTGGGCACCGATTGCGGCGAGAATGCCTACTGTGGAGCCGTTTACCAGCGGAAAGGCTTTGGTGCTGCCGTAGAGCTTAGCTGCTAGTTCTTGAGTCTCAAGCAAAATGCCAGTGGGGTTGTGCAGGTCGTCAAAGCCGTCGATTTCTGTAAGGTCAACATCATAGGGCAAACCAGACGGCAGCATGGCGGTGTTTCGCTTATGCCCGGGCATGTGCATGGGGTATGCACCGCTTGATGTGTATTTCTTAATTTTGTCAAGTAACACTTGTATCCCTCTTTTCGTGTTGCGGTTTAGCTATTTAATCTACATTTAGCCAGCTAACTGGCATGCTAACCATGCTGGCATCTGGCGGCCTCTGATGACATCTTGTGGCATCTGCCGGCGGAGGGCAAAACAGCAACCGCATCATTTTCTCGACAAGCATATCACAACAAAAACCTGTGCGCAAGGAGCGGGGGTATTTGAGGGTGCACTGGGCTTATTTGAAGGCGCAAAGAGGGGCGCAGATTTTTAATCCACGCCCCAACACGCCGCACATTTAGATTTAGCTATGTCTAGCCGAGAAACGGTGTTTCAGGTGTATTCATGGCCAGATCAAGGATTGCTCCGGTGTTAGCATCAATTAGGAAGTGAAACAGTTCCGCACCACTTGTTTCCGGGTGCCTTGTCAGTTCTTCGGAAACAATAAATCCGCTCCACATTTCGTTGGCACCTACAGCGAAGGTCACATAACCTACCATGCCGTCAAGGCAGAAGTCAAACTCATTGTAAATCGCTTCTGCGGCAATTTTTGCAGCATCTTCTAACGAGATGTGGTGCTCTTGCGGCTCATAGTTCCAGTCTATAAGCTCCAAAGAGAAGTTAATATCTCTTTGTGTATCTTCGATAACATGAGTGGGGGTTGGGACAAATATTATCCTGGAAATGTTTTCTATAATAGCCGGGCCTGCGGCAACAGCGACTCCTGCCACCAGTGTTGTAATAACAAGCACAGCAGCGATAACAGATACAGTTTTACGTCTAAAGTTTGTCTTTTTCAAAATAGGTTTCTCCTTGTTGTTTAATTTTTCAAAGGTTAGATTTTTTATGTTTTCGAGGTTTTGCTCAGAATATTCCGGTGTGTACTTAAGCAATTCGTCAATGTTTTCTCCCGAAAGCTCTGATATTAGGTCTTTGTTAATCATGCTCACACCCTCCGCATATTAATTGTTTTCGTAATTTTTGCTTGCTTTGATACAACCTGTTCTCAACCTCTTTCACAGGGAGGGCGGTTGCTTTTGCTATACGTGCGGGTTTTTCCTCAAAAAAGTACCGGCGTACAACAATCTCTTTGTTTGGTTCGCTAAGTGAATCAATTGCCGCATACAGCTCCTTGTACATCTCTTTGTCCATAATGTAGGCAAGCAAATCGTCGTCTGTGCTCAAGATTGCTTCGTCAAACTCGGTGATTTTTGCCTTGCTTAGTTTTCTATATGCATCAAGAGCTTTACTTTTTGCGACAACGGCGAGGTACGTTTTAAGCGACCCCTTTTCGTGGTTAAACGATTTCGGATTTTTCCAAACATGGACATAGACATCGCTTATACATTCTTCGATATCCTGAGCCGTTCCGATGCTTCCCAAAATGCCGCCCACAACTACCCATAGAAGTTTGCTGTAAGTATCCATCATGTAGGAGAAGGCTACTTCATCACTTCCGATTCGCTGTATAAGTTCTTCATCTTTCATATTCCGGAATTTTCCTTTCTTAGTGTAGCGGCTTTGAAATCGCCACACCGGTTATTAGTGCACTCACCACATATTACGAAGGCTTTTTGAAAAACACTTACGCTTTTGCCATAAATATAAAAATAAAAGTTTGGCGGATATAGGCCGCAAAGGTCAAAAAGGCCGGCACATAAGCCAGCCTGCAAATATCTGTGCAGTCACGATAGTTACCTGCCTGCCTGTGGTAAACCGCCAAATAAAACTTTGACGAAGTCTCGGCTTCCATGCAAAATTCTGTCTACTGAAACAGTATTTTGTTCGTACAAGTAAAACGCAATATAGTTGCCACAGACAAGGAAACGGTAGTTTGATTGAAAAGGGAGGATGGTTTCAAGTGATGGGCCAAGTTCAGGAAATGCTTCGAGCTTCCTAATCCGCTTTGTTATTTTTGCGAGCGTGATGCTTGCAGCAGTGGGATTGCTGAGCTCATCGGTGATATAGCTTTTAATTTGAATCAAATCATTCTCAGCAGCCGCAGAAAGACGCACATCAGTCATGTGATATACCCAAGCGGGCTTCAACTTCATCAAGAGAGCTATATCCGTCCCTAAGGCCGGAAGTCCGCCCGCTTTGCAGCTCCGTCAAAAGCTGGAGGGTTGCGTAGGTTTTTTCATAATCATCTAAGTCTAATATAGCGTACCGCCCCCGGCCGTTTTTGGTCAAGAACACAGGTTCGCCGACTGAGATGTCCTTTAGCACTTCATTATAATTTCGCAAATCCGATACCGGCTTAATGTTTGGCATAGCAAGCCCTACCTTTCTATGTTATAAGTAAAGCATAATTTTACGAATAATGCAACGTAAAATTTGCTGCGGATTATTTTTGATGTGGATTGTGAATAGATTGGGTTGTAGTTTATGCACCCTGTTAAGCTATTGGGGAAATGCTGTCCAGCGGTGGCAGAAGCACCTGTGTAAGGGGGGAGTTTTTCGGTTTAGAAAGAAAGGAGGATTTGGCTCATTAGCAAAATTATTGTATAATTAGCCAGTTAAAAAGCAAAAATAATATGAAAAATTTTAAGATATTATATAAATTAACACTTGCATTTCGTGCAAATTCAATATATACTCCGATTAATAGAAACGAAAGTGCACGCCGTTTTGCGGCGGCAGACGGAAAGGGCTGCAACCCTTCCCGTCCTGCACATGTGGACACGACCCACATACACAATAGCTTTCGCTACACCACGTGACCATTATATGATGATTTGCCTTTTAGTGCAAGTGTAATCAATTATGTGGTCGGTTGTGTCGCACTTACTCTTGCTGTGTATGTAAAGGTCATACGCAGCATTTTCGTTTCTCGGGAGGGCAATCCGCCGATTCCAGACAGTGGTTTCGGCGGGGAAGTCCTCTCAGAGTAAACGATAGGGGTGAGAGAGCTTGCTTCAAGATATTACTCGGCAAACAAACCAAATTAAATCCATCAAGTTTGTATGAAAATCGTGAAATTTTGCGGTATTTATGCAGCTTATGAGGGTCGGTATTGTTTGCTGAGTTTTTATATTTGGAGAAGGTGAACTATGACTGAAAGCATCAGAAATGACTTAATTGCTCAACTAAAGCAAGAGGTACAAAGCCATGTTGATTTGACCTCACTTACTGATGAAGAACTTCAAGCACTTGCAACAAGTTCGCTTGAGGCAAAGATTGAATGGGCTAAAGAGCATAATCCAGAGGCATACCGGGAGCTTTCGACACTCAATTTCCGCGAAAAGCAGTTTATTATAAGCGCTGTGTATGAGTCTGTCAGAGGTCTGGGCGTGCTCGGGCAAATTATAGGTGATCCAGATATAACCGAGGTTATGATTAACGGTTATAAAGATATTTTTATCGAAAAAGCCGGCAGGCTTTACAAAATGGATAATCAGTTTGAAAGCCGGCGGGAGCTTGAAATCATTATAACCAAGTTTGTTTCCATGGCCGGGAGGCAGGTCAACGAAAGTGAACCCGTCGTGGACACCCGCTTGGCAGACGGCTCACGTGTTAATGTTGTCATGCCCCCAATTGCGCTCAACGGCCCAATTGTCACAATACGGCGCTTCCCAAAAGAAGCCATGACCGTGCAAAAGCTCATAGACTACGGCTCAATAACTCCGGAAGTCGCTGAAGTGCTACAGCTGCTTGTTTCATGTAAATACAATGTTTTTGTGAGCGGCGGAACGGGCAGTGGTAAGACAACATTCCTAAATGCCCTTTCAAATTTCATCCCCCGCGACGAGAGGGTTATAACCATTGAGGACTCGGCAGAGCTTCAAATAAAAAATGTAGATAATCTAGTTAGGCTAGAAACCCGCAATGCCGGCCCTGACGGCAGCGGTGCAATCTCTATCCGCGATCTCATAAAGTCGGCACTGAGGATGCGTCCTGAGCGCATAGTCGTCGGCGAGGTACGCGGTGCGGAAGCGATTGACATGCTTCAAGCGATGAATACAGGGCATGACGGGTCGCTATCCACAGGGCACGCAAACTCCACACACGACATGATTAGCCGGCTGGAAACAATGGTGTTGCAGGGCGCAGCGGGGCTTCCGCTCGATGCCATTAGGCAACAAATAGCCTCGGCACTAGACATCATCATCCATCTCTCGCGCCTGCGTGACAAGAGCAGAAAGACTGTCGAAATTGTTGAAGTGCTAAATTATGACCAGGAAAGAAGACTAATAAATATAAACCCGCTTTATGAGTTTCAAGAAGATGAATATTCTACGTTGAAAAAGGTTTCCGGCTCGCTTGTCCGCACAGGCAACAAGATGGTAAATATCGACAAGCTAGTTGGTGCGGGGATTGATAGGGTTATTTAGGGGAGGCTGCTTATGGAGAATAACATGTTTGCACATGGAGGGAACATGCCCGAGAACACGCCGCAGGAGCAAAAGCAAACATATCGCAAAGTTACTACACCGGATTATTCGCGCAGCCCATCGGGAGCGCTGGAGCATCTGGTGGCCTTTGCACTAGGGTTTGCAGCAGGTTTTGCGATTCTTTTCATTTTCTACAACATTGTGCTGCTATCTCTTGTTGGGGGCGCAGTGTTGGGTGTTGTAAATATTTTTACATCTGCGCAAAAGGCCGTAAAGAAACGCAAGGCAAGTTTGCGTGTACAGTTTTTTGACTTGCTTGAAGCCATGTCTGTTTCAATGCGGGCAGGAAGCCCAGTTCTTAAATCAATGCAAAATGCACGTAGTGATTTAATGCTAATATATCCCGAAGATAGCGACATAATAGTTGAACTTGATATCATAATTGCGAGGTTTAATAATGCAGTTCCGCTCTCACAGGCGTTTTCGGACTTGGCAGAACGCAGCAACTTAGATGATATTTCCAGCTTTGCGTCCATATATGCAACTATTGAAGGCAAATCCAGCCGTGCTAATGAGATAGTTAAGGAAACTCAGCAAATTATATCGGACAAGATGGAAATAGAGATGGAAATAGATACTATGATGACGGCTGCAAAATCCGAAGTCAATATAATGCTACTTATGCCACTCGTGGTACTTGCGGTAATAGGGTATGCAGGTTCAGGCTTTATGGATGCCATATATACAACAGTTGCCGGCAGAATTGTATCAACCGGGGGGCTTGTGGTATTCATTATCAGCTATATTATGGCGCGTAAGTTTAGCAATGTAAAACTATAAGGGGGCAGGGGAATATGATTTATGCATTACTGGGGATAGCGTCAATATTAATAGTCTCCTGGCTTGTGCTCTTGAGTATGGCGCAACGAGATGATTGGCTCAATGTTGCATATAACAAAATTTTGTCAAATGTTGCGCTGATTGAAAAATTGCAAATGAAGGATATGAGCAAACAAGAACGTCTATCTCAATATCAGGGGTTAGCGCGCGTTGTAGTGCAAGTTTTTATTGGTGGGGACTCTTCTAAAGAAATCAAAAAACTGGAACAAAGCAGTGTGCGCATACAAAGGGGCAATTTACGTGGCCTTAACGTCTTTGTAATGCCCGGCTATGTTCTTCAGCGGAAGTTTGAAGAGATTGGCAAGGGTAGTATTCACAAAACGATTTTAACTAAGTGTGTTGAACTTTACGGTAAAAAACATGCTTCAAAAAAAGCGGCACATCTTCTTGCAGGCTTGTTGTCATATCCGATTATCGGAGTGGCAATGATGCTCATAATTGGCTCAATAGTTCTGAGTACAGGAAATGTATTGCCGGGAGTAGGTGTTTTAGTTATTGGGACAGCACTGATTTTAGTTTTGGTTTATGCGATGTATGACGAGCTTAGTGACCGAATTAACAAACGTCACGGTGCAATACAACGGCAGTTTCCAAATGTTGTATCAAAACTTGCACTACTCGTGACATCCGGCATGATAATGGACAAGGCGTGGAAAGAAACCGCATATAGTCAAGATCAGGAACTGTATCAGGAAATGAGAAAAACCTCTGAAGAACTTGACAATTTAGTTAGCCCTGAGGCAGCATATGGCGGTTTTTTGGATCGGTGCAACACAAAAGAAACGGCAAAACTTGCTTCTGCTATAATGCAAAATTTGTCAAAGGGAAACTCCGAAATTGGGCGGTTGTTAAAAGATCTGGCCAAAGAGGCCTGGCAGGAGCGCCGCCACACCGCTAAGCGTGATGCGGAAAAAGCTAACTCTAAACTAACGCTCCCCACTATGTTGCTGTTTCTTGCGATACTGGTAATGATAATGGTGCCTGTTGCTATGAGTTTTTCCGGACTTTAGAGCAATCGACATAAAAATTCTAGGGAAAGGAGGAGATGTCATGATAAAAAAACTTTATGGTTTTCCGAGTGTAGCGTATATCTACATATGCAGTTTCATCCGTGAGCTTAAAGAAGACGAGAGAGGGCTGTCAGGAGTCGTTGTGGCAGTGTTGCTTATTCTCGTGGCGGTGCTTGCAATTGTGTTAATATGGGTGTTTCTCGGCGAGTGGTTGGAGGAACTGTGGGATCAAATTACCGGAGAAGCAGAGAGGATAATTTAAAATTATTATCGACAGAGAAAGGGTGGTTAACTTTGAAGCAGCTAAAAAGGTTGCGTGCGGATACAACTGGTGATCTTGTGGTCGAAGCGGCCATCCTTTTTCCGATAATAATAATGATTTTTGCGGCATTAGTGCTACTTGCTATGTACTTGCCACAAAGAATGATATTGCAAGATGCAGCGCAGACAGCAGCAATGATGATTTCTACACAGCGTAGTGATACGTGGATAGCCTTTGATGAAAACGCCAACCGAGTATCAAGAGGCAACATGCCAAGGCCGCCCAACGTATATGTTGATTTTGTTAGAAATGCGTCATTGTCAAGAAGGCAAGAAGATGCATCAAGGGCAGAAAGTCTAGTGCGAGCCATTGCAGGGAGAGGCATTGTATCGGCTCCGGGGCATATAACTGTTGAATTTGATGTTGTGAATTTTATTATATACCAAGAGGTGATAGTTCGCGTTGCACAGGAAATTCCGATGCCTGTCAATCTCTCGTTTATAGGGTTTCCATCAACTCTTTTGCTGGAGCAGGAGGCGAGGGCTGTCATATTAGATGGTGATGAGTTTGTTAGAAATATAAACATTGCAAAAGACATGGTTACGTGGATAGGCAGCAGATTTAACATAGACCTTAGTGGTGCTCTTGATAGTATTTTTGATATTAGAGGCATTTTTGGCTTTTAGATAGGTAGGGAGTATGCGTTGTTTTTTTCGCAATTGCAGGGGAGCAGTAACAGTATTTGTCACGTTGTTAATAATCCCGTCAATTCTAATAACCGGAACAGGGGTAGATTTGGCGCGACTTTATTCTGCACGAAGTTCAGTGCGCAACGCCAATCAGCTAGGTGCAAATGCAGTGCTTGCAAGTTACGATGCTGTGCTTCAGGATTTGTACGGATTGTTTGGAGTTATGAAGAGTGATGCGGAATTGGCAGGGATGATTGATACATATATTCGTGCATCACTTTTTGGACAGGAAATAACTGATGCTCAAATGGGCGAATTGAGGCTTTTCTGGGGCAATGAAGGCGTAAATATAGCTGTGCGAGGATTTGATGATTTGAGCAATGTTGAAATTCTCCGACGGCAAATTGAAGAATATGCAAAATGGCGTGCTCCTGTTGCAATTGTGGCAGATATTCTGGACAGATTGAAGTCGGAGGAAGGCGGGATGGCAAATGCCGCTGCGGATGGAGCAGTCATAAATGAGATGGTTGCAATTGAGGATCAATTGTACACATTGCTCAGGCAATATGAGTCTTTTAACAATGAAATTATGCGCATACAAAATAGTTACAGAGACCTAGAAAATCGAATTTTCAATAGCATAAACGGGTATGCGCAGAGACTCCAAGTTCAAATTCGTAACCTATACTCCGTAAGAGCAGAATTTGAGAACCCTGAACTTGCCCCCGAAAGGGAACCCTTTTTACGTGAACAATACGATGCAATAGTCCGAAATATTAATTCAATCATTAATGGCGGCAGCATTGGAAGCAACTGGATTGAAACCGTTCAAACCGGTGTAGGCGGAGTTCGTAGATATGGGCACTGGCAGTCAACTTTTACAGAAAGCTCGGGCTTTAGAGCAGTTTTACAGCGTTATGAAAATGAGTTGCGCGGCTTCAGTTCGCAGTTTTATAACCTAATTTCGATAGGCCAGCGAATTGATAATTCAAGAGGACAGCTTCAAACCGCTATGACTAATTTAGAAAATCGTCTTCTGACGGACTCTTCCCTTACTCCCGGAATGGCAGAAGGGATGCGGCAAGATATAAATGACTACAGAACTTTGCTGGGATTTGAATTTGCCCCTCTTGCACGCTCCTTTAGGGATGCAAATGTTAACTATATAAACAATACTGTGATACCCATATTGCAAGGTATAAATGGTTTCGGCAGTGTAAGCGGCAACCGTATTGTCAATCCTTCGGTTTCTTTCAGTGACTTGTCGCAGCTAGGAAGCCTTCGTGATTTTTTTATTGATGTCGAAGTCAATTCAAATTTTTTTCCGGGAGCAAATGTTAATAGATTAAGAAATCTTGCAAACATAACATCAGTCACGTTTTCCGAGCCCGGTGCATTTATTCTTTTTAGAAATACTAGCACTGAGCATGGGAATGCTTTTGAGTTTCTGCAACGTGAGTTGCGTATTAACGCAACAGAAGACCAGGTGAGAGAAGGAGAAAGTGANGAAGAAGGGATGATAGCAGCTTTTAATAGAATGATTAGGATATTCAATGGCCTGTTTGACAACGATGTATCTCCCGGCGCTGCCCGGTACGCCCCGGCAGGGGGGAACCGCCCTGCCTCATTTGTCACTGCCACAGGGCCAACACTTAGTCTTGGTTTAAGCGAATTTGAAAGAAACCCCGAATTTGGGTCAACTATAAGAACTATAAGCAGCTTTTTGAGTGGAGATATGACGGCAATGGATATATTTGCCTCAGCGTTTAATGACTTAACAAACCGGGCGCTACTTGTAACTTATGCAAATGAAATGTTTTCCAATTGGACAACGCGGCCTAACGAGGGTAGAACCTCTATGAGTGGGCATCCCATTTCGCCGAGAATTAATTACTTTTTTAGATCGGAGCTTGAATTTTTGTTCAATGGGAGCAATGTAGCGGCAGATAATCTGCGTGTAGTCACATTTACAATTCTCGCGATTCGCCTGATAGCTAATTTTGCTTCTTCATACATAATACGTGATATCAATAATGAAATCAGAAAAATTGCAAATTTAGTGAGCTTGATTCCAGGTGCCGGAAAAGTGCTACGCTTTCTGGTCCGTCCGTTTTATGTTTTTGCGGAGAGTGTTTATGATGTATCAAGGCTCCGAAATGGGTATGCAGTGACATTTACAAAGCTCAATGAAGAGACTTGGAGATTTTCCCTTCGCGGTGCAGGGCAGAATAGAGATGATGACGATAGATATGGAATTTTCTACAGGGATTACTTGACGCTGTTTCTGCTTGCCGGAAACCCTGATGTCATTGCAGCGCGTATAGGAAATTTGATAATGTTAAATGTTACAAATTTCAATAATGGCAGCAGCTTTAATGCAGATGTAAACAGGATGGCTCAAACTCGGCTATTTGATTTGGGGGAAGCAAAAACCGGATTCTCGGTCACAACGACAATTGATTTGCGGTTTTTATTTCTCTCGCTGCCGTTTGCGCAAGGCGGTGAATGGGTGGGGGTCATGCCACCGCGGACATTTCCTGTGAGACAAACAGATTACAGGGGGTACTGATATGCGAGAAAACGAAAAGGGTTCAATTGTGGTTGAGACAGTCGGTTCATTTATGTTTTTTGTATTCCTAATGGTTAGCATAATAACACTCATAAATATTACCACCGTTCAGGCGAGAGTCCATTATGCGATTACACAAACGGCTAACGAACTAGCCATGTATAGCTACGTAATACATGCGCTAGGGCTTAGTGAAGCGGCTATGTCACGTGATGCGAATGCGGGTGCAGTTGAGGGGCAAATCAATTCGGTCATTAATGACATTAACACAATTCAAAGTGGTGTCTCAGGTGGCTCAGGCGGCGTAGCTGACATTCTAGGGAATTTGAACACGGTGATTGATGCAATTGGGAATCTGACCACATCTGCGGGAAGTGCAGCTTCAAATCCTCAAGCTATCCTGTTTGCCTTGGTGCAATATGGGCTGAGCCCAGTTATGGACGGTATGATGCAAGAAGTCATAGTTCGCCCTATGATTGCAAAACACCTTCAAGTAGGCGGTCTTGAT